>JAZBNU010000379.1:0-2431 GCA_036350815.1 Desulfopila sp. | reverse complement strand
ATTGCTGTCGTTCATCGTTCTGTTCTTTGTTCTGATATTAATGCCTCTTTACCTGCTCTATGTTGCAGAATATTCCTTTGACAGAATCGGCTATATGATGATGGCTGTTCCGGTAAGTCTGATCATTGTGTCACCTCTTTCCGGCATCCTGTTTGATAGAATAGGGGCGAAGTATCTTACCTTATCCGGTCTGTTTATTACGGGAACAGCAGTTTTCCTGTTATCTGCGATAACGGAAACTTCATCAGCCGCGGATATTGCGTGGCGGCTGGTTTTACTTGGCTGCGGCCAGTCTATTTTTCTCTCTCCCAATACTGCTTCCGTGCTTTCTCAGGTGAGTTTCGAGGATACCGGAATTTCCGCTGCAATGCTTGCGACCTGCAGAAACCTCGGCATGGTAATTGGTGCAGCTGCCGCAGGTTTGATTTTCAGCATCTTTTTTCAAAAATTCAGTGGAGGGATGAACCTGCGGGAATATACCGCTGCGCAACTTCCAGATTTTATGCGTTCGTTCAGTTATGCGCTTTATGTGGCAGCAGCTGCAGCTTTTCTTGGTTCTTTTTTGTCTCTGCAAAGAGAATAATCAGCTGTGCTGTGAAGCTGTGTCGCCTGGAAAATGGAGGGAGGCCTGCATTCCCTGAGGGGAGAGCTGCTGGAGTGAAAACTCGGCGTCGTGCAGTTCAACAATCTGTTCCACCAGGGTGAGGCCCAGTCCTGTTCCATAGGTTTTGGTGGTATAAAACGGGTTGCTTGCCACCTCAGGATTTGTCCTCATACCTGTTCCCGAATCGATTATGTTGATAGTGATGCCGCCTTTTTCATGAAAGAGTTCAACCCGAAGCCGTCCGCCTCCCTCCATTGCCTCAATACTGTTCCGGATGAGATGCATGAAGACCTTGCGCATCATCTTCTCGTCTATTTCGAGCATGACATCCTTCGCACGCAGATCCAGCTCAAGCTCGATGTTGTTTTTCTGAAATGCCCTGTAAAACAGTGTCAGGCTGTCCTCTAAAGCGGCAGCTATTGAATGCGGCCGTTTTGTCAGGGCAATATCTTCAACAAACTGAAAAAGATTCTTTAAGGTCTCCTCTATTTTGGTGGTTTCCTCGGCCATGATTTTGAGGAATTTTTTGGTGTTCTCCTCGCCTGTGCGACGAAGAAGCAGTCGCGCTGTTCCTCCGATTGATGTAAGAGGATTTCTGATGGCATGAACAAGTTGCGCCGAGATATAGCCTATTGTTGAATAACGTTCAGCTTCGATCAACATGTCTTTATTTTTCTCAAGCTCTGCCGTCATTCTCTCCAGTTCTTGTATTTTACTGTTCATGCTGCGATAGAGATGACTGTGCTTTATAGCAAGACTGGCTTGATTGGCAAAGATTTCCAGGGCTGTGACATCGGCGTCGGTTATTGGCGCGCCAGTGACGAAGTTGTCGGCAATGATCACCCCTAAAGACTCGCTTGGAGAAAAAAGCGGCACAACAACAAAATTCCTTTCGTTAAGAAGCTCAAGAAAGTCCTGCGGGATGTACACATGCTCGGCGATGCCGTTCCGCACTAAAATTGATTGGCGCTTTTCAGTGGCATAAATAAGGATATGATTGCTTTCCGAGGCAGAAACATGAAGGGCTTTGGCAATTCGGTTCACCTCGGAATCGAGGTTGACGCTTTGCTCTGCGATGCCGCTGAGGATATCGTGCAAGCCGAGATTTTTCGATTTTATATCCTGCCACAGGTAGCCCGCCTCTTCTTTTGTGGAAGGGCCGATTGCCAGCTTGCCGGAGAGGGTGGTACCCGAATCGTCGTAGAGTGCCAGAAATGCACGGTTAAATTTAAGGCCGTCTTCAGAAGTGATACCTGCCAGAATTGTCTGCAGTATACGGTCGAGCTCCAGAACGTTGAGATAGGCGGTATTCATCTTCAGATTGAGAGTGTGGAGAAATTGCATGCGGAAACTGGAGATCTCAAGCTCTCTTTGGAAAAGACGGTTTTCGATGGCAAGGCGACGCTTTTTCAAGGTCTGCTGTAGTGTCCGGTTAAAATCTTTTGGTATGACAGGCTTGGTAAGATAATCGTCGGCCCCTTTTCTCAGACAATCAAGGGCTGTCTGGATATCGGTGGAACCTGTCACCATAATTATTCCCAGGTCGGGATTATGCGGGACGAGTTCTGAAAGAATTTCCGTACCACTTTTTCCCGGAAGCCCGATATCTAAAAGGATTAAAGCAACCTTTTCACGCTCAAAGACTGCATAGAGCTCTTCACCATTCCGAGCCTTTGCAACTGGGATATCCTGCTTGGTGAGATAGCTTTCCAGCAGGAGAACAATTTCCGGTGAATCATCGACTATAACAACAATTTCACCGTCATAGAGTAGATCTTTTCCGGAAGGAAGGTCGGGAATATCTTTTCTTGGGAGTATGTCTACCAT
>JAZBNU010000378.1:0-2779 GCA_036350815.1 Desulfopila sp. | reverse complement strand
TGATATGTTGCAAACGGGGCAAAGATTATTTCGCTACAATAACGCTGTATCAATAAATTAAATCAAGTCAGAAACTTGAGCACATGATATATATATACCTTATTTTTACCCTACAAGGATGGAGTGTATTATGAAGCAACTAAAGCTGGGTCTGCCAAAGGGTAGTCTGGAGAAGGCAACTATAGAATTATTTGAAAGCGCTGGGTGGCTTATTAAACCTGCTGCCAGAAATTATTTTCCTGAGATCGATGACCCTGAACTGGCTTGTTCCATATGCCGTCCTCAGGAGATGTCAAGATATGTGGAAAGTGGCATGTTGGATGCCGGAATAACCGGTAAAGACTGGACTATGGAAAATCAGTCTGAGGCTGTTATTGTAACTGACCTAGTGTATTCCAAAGTTAGTAGGAAACCGACCCGATGGATTATTGCAGTAGCTGGGAATTCAGATATTTATTCACTAGAGCAGCTGGAAGGAAAAAAAATAGCAACCGAACTGGTAAATGTCACCAGAAGGTTTTTTAAAGAAAAAAAAATTAACGTTGAAATTGAGTTTTCCTGGGGAGCAACAGAGGCTAAGGTCGTGTCCGGCTTGGCAGACGCTGTAGTGGAGGTGACGGAAACAGAAAGTACCATCCGTGCTCACGGTCTGCGAATAATCCATGAACTTATGGAATCCAATACACAGTTTATTGCCAATAAAGATGCGTGGAATGATCCCTGGAAAAAAGAAAAAATCGAAAATATTGCGATGCTTCTCCAGGGCGCTTTGCGAGCTGACAGAATCGTTGGTTTGAAAATGAATGTCCCTGAACAAAAACTGAAGGCAATTGTGGACATACTCCCAAGCCTTAATGCCCCGACCATTGCATATCTGTATCAAACTGACTGGTTTTCTGTTGAGACCGTCATTTCAGAAGACATAGTTCGTGACTTGATACCAAAGCTGAAAAAAAATGGAGCTGAAGGAATAATCGAATATGCTCTAAATAAAGTAATTTAAAACCGGCATATATAATCTGTAGTATAATCATATGCAGGTATACATTTGTTATGGTTTCAGCAGCTTAGTTGAAATACAGGTAAATGTACATTTTATCGACGATGCATTCCCGTCAAAATCTGGTAGCATAGGGGGCAGTTAATGATACAGTATCATCAGATAGAATTTCTTTTGAGTGCCCATTCCCTCTCTCAACTTCCCCCTCCAATGCTGCCTGAGTTTGCTTTTGCTGGAAGGTCGAATGTAGGGAAGTCCAGCTTGATGAATTGTCTTTTCGGCAGAAAAAACGTGGTTAAAGTAAGCGGCAGGCCTGGAAAAACACAAGGTTTAAATTACTTTCAGATTGATGGCAGAGTGAATATGGTGGATCTTCCCGGTTACGGTTTTGCCAAAGTCTCCAGATCGACACAGTCCGGTTGGCAGAAACTGATAACTTCGTATTTACTGGAAAGGTCTACATTGTGTTGCGTCGTTGTTATTATGGATTTGCGCCATCCTCCGAAAAGTCAGGACGGCCAGTTATTGGGATGGCTGCGAAATGAAGGAATTTCGTGTCTTCCCGTGTATACAAAAGCAGATAAACTATCCGGTAACGAGAGAATCAGGAATGCGGCTTTGCTTGATGCCGGTCATGGGATTGTATCTGAGGAAAGAATCCTGTTTTCAGCCAAAAACGGCATCGGTCTTGATAAGCTTAGAATGACCCTGGAAGCATTTCTTCCTCACGAATCGTCGTGAGAATTACATGCTCGAACTCGAGCACTATTTTTGTTCTGACTTAAGAACTGAGAGAAAAGCTTTCTGGGGAATCTCCACATTTCCTACGGTCTTCATTCTCTTTTTTCCAGCTTTTTGTTTCTCTAATAATTTTCTCTTTCTGGAAATATCCCCGCCATAGCATTTTGCCGTTACGTCTTTTCGTAATGCTGAAATAGTTGTTCTCGCAATGATTGTACCACCTATGGCTGCCTGGATGGCTATTTTAAACATTTGCCTGGGGATCTCTTCTTTAAGCTGCTCGCAGGCGTGTAAGCCTCTGGCTCTTGCATTGTCACGATGTACAAGTTGAGATAACGCGTCTACGCATTCTCCATTGACAAGTATGTCAAGTTTTACCAGGTTGCTTTTTCGGTAATCGAGGATTTCGTAATCAAATGAACCATATCCCTGGGTTACGGATTTGAGTTTGTCATAAAAATCATAAATTACTTCCGCAAGAGGCAGTTCGCAGGTAAATTCTATGCGCCCAGGCATAGGATAATGATAGTGCGTATTTACCCCCCGGCGTTCCATACAGAGTGTCATGACAACTCCCATGTATCGTTCCGGAATGAGAATAGTTGCCTTAATATATGGCTCTTCAATTCGCTTGATTGAAGATGGGTCCGGGTAATGTGCAGGATTATCAACCTCGATAACAGCGTCGTCATTAAGATGAAAAAAGTATCTTACTGAAGGTACCGTGAGGATCAGTGAGATGTCAAATTCACGCTCCAACCGCTCCTGGACGACCTCAAGATGGAGCAAGCCGAGAAAACCGCAGCGGAAACCAAAACCGAGAGCAACAGATGAATCTTTCTGGAAAACAAGGGCAGCGTCATTAAGCTGTAGTTTTTCCAGAGCGGTCCCGAGTGCTTCGTACTCATCAGTGGATATTGGATATATTGATGAAAATACAACCTGTTGAACAACTTTAAAGCCTGGGAGAGGGTGCGGGCACGGTTAAGCTTTCAGTGTAATGGTGTCTCCAGGGCGTGTATCCTGGACTGTTTTTAT
>JAZBNU010000377.1:0-2568 GCA_036350815.1 Desulfopila sp. | reverse complement strand
TCCTCCGGTGTTGCACTCCACTCCAGTATTTTCTTTGCCCAGTACATGCGCAGATATCCATGGAGTTTATTGTTGTCAGCCAGGCTTCGCTGACAGCAGTTCCACAGCGCTTCGTGGGTTGCAGCGTTTGCAAATTGTTCCAGGGTGTAAATGTGGGAACGTTTGTCTTCTTTGTGCTGAGTGAGGCTTTTCTGTGCCCAGAGAGGGAACCCCGCAAACATGTCATAATCTGGTTCGTAGTAACAGAAATTGTCTGCCAGTTCGCGGCGGATGATGAGTTCTTCCAGGAAACTTTCTTGCTTTTCAGCAGGACAGGGTGAGTTTTTTATGGCCAAAGCGAGCCGCTGCGGAGCAAGATGCCCAAAATGAAGGTAGGGTGACAGTCCTGATTGCCCGTTAATGTTGGGGTTGTTGCGTCTTTCGTCATAGAAATGCAGCCCTTCTCCTATGAATGCCGTCATTCGCTCCGCAGCTTGATCGCATCCCGGCCTGAAATTTCCTGTGTGCTTCGAGGCGGGAGATTCCAAGGTGGAAGCGATGGAGGGGAAGGATGTTTCGTTGATATCGGGTGGTGCATCTGGATGATATATTAACTTGGGAAAAATGGTCAGGTAGTCGTCCAGAATGCGATGAATTTTAGGCCGTAGAGTATAGGCGCCATACTCCTTTTTCTGAGAAGCGATCCAGCAGGGAATGATATTGTGCCCATCCACTTCTATAAGCGGGATTGAGATGTTCGTGCCTATTTTGCCACATAGTTTCCGTTTATATCGCAGTGGGGAAAAGTCTGTTACGAGCAGGTGACAATTATAGCGGTCTATGAAGCGAGGTAGAAGTTTCTCTGCCGAGCCTGCCAGAACACTGAAACCTATATTCAGGGTGGATGCCTGTTTACGAAGAAGGGCAAGACCGCTTCGCTGAAAATGTTGTCCGCCCGATTCCGGAGAGGGAAGGGTATCGGATTGAAAAAAAAGGATCTGCAGTGCTTTGCCGCGTATCAGTGCTTCCTGTTGAGCAAAGAGAAGGGCCCAGTTGTCATTGAGACGCTGCTCTCTTTCCATCCAGTAAATAACGGGGCCCGGTCCCCTTTGCCCCTGAGAGAGGGTTCTGCTTCTTCTAATAATGTCCTTATTTTTTTGTATCAATCAAACACCTGCAGGTCGGTCGTGATTTTTCTGGTGGTTGCGGCGGGGTATCGAAGAGAAAGCTTGCGGTACACAGGGGAAAAACAGCCAATTTTATAGAAATGAAGGATCAGGCCACGCCCCTTTTTTTGAGAAAAGCTACGTATTGCTTGTCGCTGCCGTTAATATGGTTCACCAGCCAGTCACTGAGGAAAGTGAGTACGTTAAGGGTGAGATTTTGTTTGCCTGCCTTGAACTCATCTTCGAACTGGAAAAGCATATCTTCAAAATAATCATGCTCCTGGAGATGTTCTTCCGCATGGGGATATCCGTGAAGTTCAAAAAGATGTTCTTCCCTGGCAAAATGGGAAGCTGCAAACATGCCGATTTTGTCGATAAGCTTGATAAGAATCTGCCGATCCTTATCGGCTTCAAAGGCTTGGTGGAGTTCGTTGATAAGGTCGACAAGCAGGCGGTGCTGTTGATCCAGTATTGCAATGTTGGTGTTGAATTCCGGCATCCAGTAAATCAGGGCCATGGTGTTACCTCAAAACATTACGGGCATATACAAAAAGAGCCATTGAAATTCATGGCTCAGAAAATGGGACTCACGACAGCGACCAGACCAGCAGGTAAAATTGCCTATTCCAGAATAATCACCGACGGAAAGACATGCGGGCAGCAAAATGGTGCACAACCGGTTGCTGAATAAGCTGAAAACTATACCCCCAAAAAAATGGAAATGCAAAAAAAACCGTCTCAACTCCGAGTGAAAATGATGCTTGGAGTCTGATTCTCTATTGCAGCTTTCTCATTTACCGTCAATCATTCTGCCTAGACCGCCCAAAAGGCTTCCTTCTCCCTGTGATTTTCCTCCAGAGGATGGAGCGTGTGCCAGTATTCTGTCGGCCAGGCGAGAAAAGGGAAGACTTTGCAGCCATATAGTGCCATGACCAGAAAGAGTTGCCAGAAAAAGCCCTTCACCTCCAAAAAACATGCTTTTGAGGCCCTTTACCATTTTGATATCGTAATCGATGTTGCCGGAGAAGGCGGCAATGCACACAGTATCCACCCGAAGGGTTTCACCATTGAGATCTCTTCTGATGACTGTACCTCCTGCGTGGATAAAGGCCATTCCGTCGCCCTGCAGTTTTTGTAGAATGAATCCCTCGCCTCCAAAAAATCCTGTGCCGAGTTTTCGCTGGAAGGCGATGTCTATCCTGGTACCCAGGGCCGCACAGAGAAAAGCGTCTTTCTGGCAGAGAAGCTGCCCTCCAATCTCACCCATATTCACTGCAATGATGGAGCCAGGAAAGGGAGCGGCGAAAGAGACTCTTTTTTTCCCTGAGCCTCTGTTGGTGAAACATTTTCAAGTGAAAAGCAATGAATACGTTTATGATATAGCAGAACGTGCCGCGGCGGTAGGGCTGTCAATCACGTTATC
>JAZBNU010000376.1:0-2169 GCA_036350815.1 Desulfopila sp. | reverse complement strand
TGGTGATCAGCCACGATATGGACTTTGTGGCATGCCATTTTTCTCGTTTGATTTTGCTGGAAAAGGGAGAAAAAAAATATGATGGCCCAGTCCGCTCAGCATTCAGCAACATCGATCTTCTTCATGCCTGCGGGTTGCTGCCGCCTCAAATGGTTCGGTTGAGCAGACATTTCCAGCAGGAAAAATGTGCCCTGTCGGCCGCGGAATTTGTCGAGCAGCTCTGCAGGAGTAAAAAGAACCGTCGCGCCCTGTAGAAAGGCTGCCACGAGGATAATCATTTATGAAACTGTATTTTGTCTGTCCCGAAAAAAAGAAAACGTTTCCTTCAGCCGATTACGCTCTCGATCCGGGGTATCGTATTCAGGAAGAGGATATCGGCAGCAGAACATTGCAGGGAACAGTGAGACTGACCTCGGATTGTCCCCTTTGCGGCAAGAGGCACGTTTTTGCCGCCGAAGAGGTCCTCTGTCCTTTGAACGGAGAAAATCATGGATCATAAAGATTTACGACTGACTGCCTGTGTTAAAGGGGCAGGCTGAGCTTCCAAACTTTCTCCAGGGGACCTGGAGCAGGCTTTGCAGGGTATTGAATTTCCTACGGACGAAAATGTCCTCATCGGTACTGCTACCTCCGATGATGCTGGCATATACCGTGTCTCGGATGAGTTGGCGCTGATACAGACAGTCGATTTTTTCACTCCGATCGTCGATGATCCCTATGATTTTGGCCGTATTGCGGCCGCCAATGCCCTGTCGGATGTGTATGCCATGGGCGGGGTCCCTAAAACTGCCTTGAATATTGTTGCATATCCCATGGAAACTATGGGACAAAAGCCGCTGCGAGAAATACTTTCCGGTGGTGCTGCCAAACTGCGGGAGGCTGGGGCTGTGCTGCTCGGTGGTCACAGTGTCGAAGATAATGAATTGAAATATGGCCTGGCAGTGACCGGTTATGTCCATCCTGACAGGATCCTGGCGAACCAGGGTCTGAGAAACGGTGATGTCCTGATACTGACCAAACCGCTCGGTACCGGCATCATCAACACTGCTGTCAAGGCAGGCCTGGTATCAAGTTCGACCATCAGCGAGGTGGTTGAGTTAATGGCGGCTCTCAACCGGCAGGCAGCAGAAATCATGAGCCATTTTCAGGTGTCGGCCTGCACAGATGTCACCGGATTTGGCCTTATGGGACATCTCGCTGAAATGATAGCAGGTGATGGGAAGGATGTCACTGTTGTTGCCGATATGGTACCGGTACTGAAGGAAGCAGTGGAGTTTGCCGCGATGGGACTGGTTCCGGTAGGCAGTCACAAAAACCGGAAATTCCGGCAGAACATGGTGGCGGCGGCTTCGGATTTTGATCCTGTCCTGCGTGATATTTTCTTTGATCCGCAAACATCAGGCGGTCTTCTGATCGGCTGCCCGGAAAAAGACGGCGACCTGCTGCTCCAGCGCCTCCATGATGCAGGAATAGAGAGAGCTGCTTGTATCGGCTATGTCAGTGAGAGTAAACTGAAGACAGGCACAATACATCTTCGCTGATTGTATCATATTGATTCGGGAACTCCCCAGGTGGGTAAATATTAGAGCAAGAAGAGGATAGAATGGCACAGACAATAGACGCACGCGGATTGACATGCCCCGCACCGGTTTTGCTGGTAAAAGAGAGTGTCGAACGGGAAAAAGCACAGGAGATCGAGGTGTTGGTCGACAATGAGGCTTCACTTGAAAATGTTGGTCGTTTTCTTTCTGTAAAGGGGTATCTGGTCAACGACAGCCGTGAAGACAAACACTTCAGAATTACAGCGCGCCGCACCGGTGCAGCCGAGATAAACGAACAGCCCACGAGCCACCCTGTCGCAACAGAGGCCGGCAGCCGTAAAATTCTCGTTGTAGTGACCAGCGATCGTATAGGCCGGGGCGACGATGTTCTTGGTGAAAAACTGATGATCAGCTACCTGAAAACCCTCAAAGAGCTGGGGGGAGAATTATGGCAGCTGATTTTTGTCAACAGTGGAGTGAAACTCACCATAACCGATTCTCCAGTTCTGGCTGAGCTGCAGCAGTATGAAGAGGACGGCGTGATTGTTCTTGCCTGCGGTACATGCCTGGAACATTTTCAGCTGACGGCGGAAAAAAAGGTCGGCAGTACAACCAATATGCTTGATAT
>JAZBNU010000375.1:0-6036 GCA_036350815.1 Desulfopila sp. | reverse complement strand
GCATGTCTTGCTGGTGGAAGATATTATTGATACCGGCGCTACTTTTGCAAAAGTAATCCGCATGCTGCAAAACAGAAATCCGGCATCATTGAAAGTCTGTACTTTTCTCAATAAACCGTCGAGAAGGCGCTTTGATATTCAGATCGATTTCTGCGGCAGAGACATCCCGGATGAATTTGTCTGCGGATACGGTCTTGATTATGGTCAGAAATATAGAAATCTTCCCTATGTCGGTGTTCTGGGAGAATAAGGCGGAAGGTTCCGCGCTGCAGCAATAAAAAAGTAATCTGATTCCCCCTAAAGATCAGCAAGCCTTATGGGGCAGGATCACTCTTTTCACGGGTCGCCATAAACCCATCCATGGGGGCTTGACCGCAGCCGTCCTGGCTGCAGACACCCGAGAAAAGAGCGACCCTGCCCCCTTAAAATTACGATGCTGAGTATCAGGGGTAATCAGGAAAAATGCTAAACCTTCTGCGCTGAAGAGAGCAGGGGAACAGTATGTCTGAATAGAGCAGGCCGAGTGTTGGCCAGGCCGGGTTTGGGCATGACGTATCTTGCGTCCGGCATGGAGCAACCCGGGCAAGTGAAATTATGAGAATACACCTTTCCACTCAGATCATCATAGCTACATTTTTTAAGCTTCTGCTGAATATCGGAAGAAGGTTTGTCTACCCGTTCGCTCCAGCTCTAAGCAGGAGCCTTGATGTTCCTTTGACGGCTATCACCACTATCATTGCGGTAAGCCAGGTATCGTCTCTGGCCGGCCTCTTCAGCGGCCCTCTGGCTGATCGTTTCGGATATCGTACAATGATGCAGGCCGGGCTGGCCATGCTCGCCGTCGGCATGCTGATATGCGGACTGGCACCTGTATACTGGTTTGT
Organism: Desulfopila sp.; assembly: GCA_036350815.1. GTDB lineage: Bacteria > Desulfobacterota > Desulfobulbia > Desulfobulbales > Desulfocapsaceae > Desulfopila_A. The sequence goes on along the minus strand of JAZBNU010000375.1, from coordinate 5,152 downwards.
TTTTTTCGGCCTGCTGATTGCCAGTTTTGGTAAAATTCTTTTTGACCCTGCCATTCAGGCTTTTATTGGAAAAAACGTGGCCTATGGAAAACGTGCCCGTGCCATCGGTGTTGTCGAGGTCTCCTGGGCGGGCTCGACTCTTCTTGGTATTCCGCTTCTCGGCATGGTGATAGAGTATGCAGGTCTGAGCAGCAGTTTCTACATCCTTGCCTTTCTGGGTTTCGCCTCTTTTTTTGTAATTCGCAAGGTGTTTGCTCCCGATACACCGGAGCAGAGTGTGAGGATGAGCGGCAGACAGCTTTTTGCTTCTCTGGGGCAGCTTGTCAAGGTCCGTCCGGCGGCGGGGATGCTGGCTTTTGGTTTCTGGATCAGTCTGGCCAATGACAATCTTTTTGTCGTTTACGGAGCCTGGTTTGAGCATGACTTCAATGTCAGCCTGGTTTCACTTGGTTTCAGCACCATCGCCATCGGATCAGCGGAACTGCTCGGTGAATTCATGACGGCAACGGTTTCTGATCGAATCGGATTGAAAAAAGCAATTATTATCGGTCTCGGCCTGGCAATCGGTGCCTACCTGCTCCTGCCCCTGGTGGGAACAACGCTGTCTCTAGCCATGTTCTCTATATTTTTAGTTTTTTGTGCATTTGAGTTTACCATGGTGACCAGTTTTTCCTTGAGTACTGAACTTATGCCGGAGGCACGGGCAACCATGATGGCAGGGTTTTATGCTGCGGCAGGACTGGGAAGGATGTTAGGTGTGCTTCTTGGCGGTGTTCTCTGGAGAGCTGCAGGAATTGAAGGCGTAGCCTGGGTCTCAGCTGCCATGACCGGGTTGGGGCTGCTTTTTCTTCTCTGGGGACTGAAAGGCTGGAAACCTGCTGATCAGGTGAAGGTGAATGAATAGAGACGCTCTTGTATTTGTTTTGACCAGGAAGTCTGATTGTCTGATATAGGTAACTGACTTGAGGGGGTGTGCCGTAGTGCTGATGTGCGCTCGCTCTTTGATAAACTTGCAAAGTTATCGTATCTGTTATAAATCTGTTGTTGAGTAGTGGGCACAGGCTTGGGTACTCTGTAGTGAGTATCGATTTTGTTCAGTCGTCGTATTGTGCGGGATATCCAGCCACAAAGGATAAGGAGAGCAATGCAGATTTTTGACAGGGAAGACGTGGCAAAATATCTGCAGTGGCCTGATTTGATCGAGGCCCTGCGGAAAATGTTCGCTGAAGGGTGCGCAGCCCCTGTGCGTCATCACCACACTATGGAGATACCCGGCCGGCAGCCGGCGACAATGCTGCTTATGCCGGCCTGGCTTCCCGGAAAATATGCCGGCCTCAAGGTGGTCAGTGTTTATCCCGATAATGGTGAACGGGGACTGCCCACTATTAACGGGAACTACCTTCTGATGGATGGTACCAGCGGCATTCCAGTTGCCTCCATGGATGCCGGAGAACTCACGGCTAGACGTACGGCTGCGGCTTCGGCTCTGGCGGCGGACTATTTAAGCAGGAAAGATGCCAACAAGCTCTTGATTGTGGGCAGCGGCCGACTTGCGGCATACCTGGGTTTTGCCCACGGAGCGATCCGGTCGCTTGACGAGATACGTATCTGGGCGAGAAATCCGGCAAAGGCACATGTCATTGTAGAGCAATATGCGGCGGCCGGTCAACGCTGCTTTCTCTCAGATGATCTGGAGGAGGCGGTATCCTGGGCCGATATTGTCAGTTGTGCCACCTTGTCATCGGCCCCGCTTGTGTTGGGGAGGTGGCTCCATCCCGGCATCCATCTTGATCTGGTAGGCTCGTTCAAACCAACGATGCGTGAAACTGATGACGAGGCGGTCGTTCGATCACGCGTTTTTGTCGATACCCGAGAAGGAGCTTTGGCAGAAGCAGGAGACCTTCTACAACCCATGCAGAACAACTCCTTCAGTCCGACAGATATTGTTGCCGAGCTCGGAGAACTTGCTTCAGCAACCCATCCCGGAAGGATTGATGCGGATGAGATAACACTCTTTAAATCGGTTGGCGCATCGCTTGAAGATCTGGCGGCAGCAATATGTTGTTTTGAAAACAGTAAAAAAGAGTAGAACGCAATCTGCGTTCTGGCAGGGGGAAGCATTTCGTCATTCGGCTGAGACTCAGTTGGATGCGAAACAGCTGTGATCACAGGAAAAAGATACATTATTCAACGACTATGTTTACCATCGCAGATATTCGTCATATTGCCATTCAAATAGAAAAGAATGGTGAAGAAACGTACCGTAAAGCAGCTATGGAAGCTGGAGAATCGGAAATCGGCCAGATACTGGGTAAAATGGCTGATGATGAAAAACGTCATGCTGAGTGGTTTGAGCGGCTCAGAGCGAACAGAGAATTAACCGAAGAACAGCGGGAAATGGAAGCTGTCGGTAAAACCATCCTCCAGGAAATGGTGAAAGATAAAACCTTCTCTTTAGAACAGAGTACGCTTGGGCAGAGCGATGGGTTGGCTGAACTTCTTTCGACATCTCAGGCATTTGAAAAAGATACCATACTGTTTTATGAAATGCTGCAGGGGTTTGTCGACGATGAAGAAACTGCCAGGCAGCTTGAGAAAATCATTGCCGAAGAAAAAAGACATGTAGATGACATTCACCAGCTTTTGAAAAAATATACTGCCAGGGCCTGAAAGAGATATTCCTGTGCTCTCTTGAATATTGGGAAACTTGAGGAGTTGTCATGTCTGCGGATCTTAAAAAAACATCGCCCAAAATTCTCTCTGTCAAATGGGGGAAAATGGAGGTGGACACCCTCGGCAAAGGCAAAGACTTCAAGCTCTGGCCTGGCGGCGGCAGGAGTTGGGACTGGAGTGAACATGGTACTGGTCACTCTCAGGGGATTCAGCCGGGAGACTGCGAGGAACTGGTTCGTAACGGGTGCCTGATTGTGGTACTGAGCCGGGGTGTATTCCGCCGTTTGAAAATTGCTGAAGAGACGCTTGAGTATCTCAAAAGCAACAGTGTCGATGTTGTGGTCGAAGATACCAAGAAAGCGGTACAGACCTACAACGCTTATGCTTCTGAGGGCAGGCTGGTGGGCGGGCTATTTCACACAACCTGCTGAAGGCTTTGTATCAAGCCGTTACTTTATAATGGAGAAGGACATAATTCTGCTCCAGGATTTCGGTGGAGACCAGCTCCAGGTTGAGATCAAGGGGCAGGTTGAAGAGATGCAGTCCCTGGCCGAATATCAGCGGCGCGATGGTGATATAAATATCGTTGATGAGATTATTTCGGGCAAAAAGACTGTTTATCTGGGTTCCGCCGATGATTGCCGCCTGGCTGTACCCTTCTCTTTCAAGCTCGAGCAGCAGGGAGTGCGGTTCCTGCGATGTGAAGATAAGGTTCGGGTCTGTGCTGAGTCGGGCGCTGTTTCTGGTCAGCACGATGTTTTTTCGACCAGGAAGCGGCCGGGCGATGGTGTCAAAGGTGCGTGACCCCATGATGACAACGCCCGCCTCCTTGGTGAGCTTCATGAACATCTTTTTATCGGCACTGCCGGTCCAGTCAACAAATTCAGTAGAGCTTCTGCTGATAACGCCATCCAAGGTCTGCGCCATGATCAGAAATACGTTCATGGTTTCATCTCCACAATAGGTCCGGTTGATTAATCATTTCGAGGCCAGGGAACGTCTTTTTCTTCTTCAACCAGATAGCAGAAAGCATTCCATTCAAACTCTTTATGGGAAATGGGACAGCGTAAGGTAACTGTATTTTTACCGATCGCAGCAACCTCCCAGTCTCCTGCCCGCCGACTGTTCTCTATCCGGATTTTCTGACCGATGTTGAAAGAATAGGGCCTGAAAACGGCGACATCGTATCCCATGGTTTTCTCCTTGAAGTAATGAACACTATTAGCCCGGATTTCTCATGAACATTGTGCCGATTTTCAACAATCTAATGATGTTTCAATATTTTCAAGCAGTATTCCGTTATATGAAAATCATACACCATGTTCATGAGAAACGTGGGTTAGGTCTATCGCTGCGATTTTCATGATATAATAACGACACGTTTCCGTCCAGGAAAAAGGGGTGTATATGGGGAAAGCGAGCGTTTCATGCGACAGAATGTACCGCAGTCATAAAAGTTACGCCCAGTACTGCACGAAGAGGTGGTGAGACGCATCCTGGCTTGAGAAAAAAGACAATACGTACTTCAACGTGGTCGAGAGGTATTTCTACTCCCAAAGACTATTGATACAGCAGGTCGCGGATTTCCTCAGGGGTGAGAAGCGGCTGGAACTTTGCCTGCCTTCGGTCAAAGTGGGTTCTTCGCTCAACCTTGCGCCGGTCAACACCTAACCTGGCCTTGGTGATTGAAAGCAGCCAGATTTTGATAGTCCTTTTGGGGCCGTTAGAGCCACCCCTGAAATCGTGACGGCGTTCCTCACTGGAACGTCTCTCCTTACTTTCACGCCTGTTACAGTTTTTTCGTCGTTCTTCAAAAACGGTGTTGCCGGAAGAGTCAATTATGAGAGTACTTGTCTGCATACTGTGTAATTCTTTAAAATTGTAACTGTTCTTCTGAAATAAGACGAAGAACAGTTTTAAATATTGAGAGAGAATGTATCAATTTTCTGTTGTATTGCAATGAAAACCATACTTTTAAGCCTATAAAGTCAATAAGATAATTACATATCAATAATAATCATTCAGTGACGCTCTGCAATGCTGCGGCGGAAATTCAATGGCAGTGCAGGCGAAAAACCGACAGACCAGACTGAACCGATTACCGGAGAAAGGAGACTAAAAAGAGTGTTAAAGCAGGATAATAAGTGATAAAAAGCAGAGTAAAAAGCAACAGGCCAAGAAAAGGCAGGCAGGCCCGGTAAATTTCAATAATAGGGGTATTGAAACGGTAAGAAGCTAGAAAAAGGTTGATGCCGACGGGGGGAGTACAATAGCCTATCTGCAGATTGGTAAGGAAAATAATGCCGAGATGAATGGGGTCGACATTGTATCCAGCGGCAATAGGCAGTATCAAGGGTACAATCAGTACAATGGCGGAAAAAATATCGAGCATAGCGCCCGCTATTAAAAGAAAGATGTTGAGGAGCAGGAGAAAGGTATATTTGCTGCTGATATAGTGCTGCAGGAACTCGAAAAGCCG
>JAZBNU010000374.1:0-5721 GCA_036350815.1 Desulfopila sp. | reverse complement strand
TCAGCAGGTCAATGAAAAACTCTGTACCATGACCGGCTATGAGCGGCAAGAGCTCCTCGGTCGGCTCTCTCGAATGCTTTACGTCGACGACGCCGATTTCCAGCATGTCGGTGAGGAAAAATATCGACAGATTCATCTTTATGGCACAGGAACTGTGGAGACCAGATGGCGGCGTAAAGACGGCGTGGTCATTGATGTTCTTCTCAGTTCAACACCCTTTGATAGCACAGATATTTCCAGAGGAGTAACCTTTACTGCTCTTGATATCACCGTAAGAAAAGAAACCGAAAAGGCTCTTGCGGATCGGGAGCGCTATTTCCGGGCATTGTTTGAAAATGCCGGTGATGCAATTTTTATCGAAAATCACCAGGACCGCATCATTGACGCCAACCGTCGCGCCTGCGAGCTGCTAGGCTATGCGCGGGAAGAACTGCTCCAGCTGCATGTACCCGATATTCAGGCTCCCGGATACAGAGGAATCCTCGGGACGACCATTCGGAACGAGCTGACAGACAGTGAAGGTGTTCCCTTTGAAACCATGGATATTACCAAAGACGGCCAGCTTATTCCCGTTGAGGTGACAACGGTTACCCTTACTGACGGCGATGAAAGTCTGGCACTGTCCATCGTTCGCGACATCAGCGAACGTAAAAAAGCCGAGGCTGACAGGGAGCGTCTGATACAGGCGATTGAACAGAGCAAGGAAACAATCGTCATCACCGATCCGGAAGGAGTCATCCAGTATGCTAATCCAGCCTTTGCCGCAGTGTCCGGATATTCCATTAAAGAGGCGATCGGCCGGAACTCCCGTATTCTCAGGAGCGGAAAGCACGATGATGCCTTTTATGCCGAGCTATGGCACACCGTTGCCGGTGGCAAACCCTGGAAGGGCACCATCGTCAACAAAAAAAAGGATGGTACGCTCTATACGGAACAGGCGACTATTTCTCCTGTGTTTGACAATGACGGCAACGTTATCAACCATATCGCCGTCAAGCTTGATATTACGGACCAGATAAGGGCGGAGCAAGAAAAAGCCGCTCTCGAAAAACAGATGATTCAGGCCCAGAAGCTTGGTGCGGTGGGGCAGCTTGCCGGTGGAGTTGCGCATGATTTCAATAATATGCTGGCAGTTATCATGGGCTACACGGAAATGTGCCTGCAGAACAAAAAAGTCGACAATGGTGTTAAGGACAATCTGAATATCATTCTTCAGGCTGCGAAAAAATCCTCTGATATAGTTCGTCAGCTGCTGGCCTTTGCGCGCCAGCAGTCCATTGATCCAAAAATAGTGGACCTCAATGAAACTGTAGAGAATATGCTGAAGATTCTTCACCGCCTGATAGGGGAAGATATCGATTTGAGCTGGAAGCCGGGAGCTGCCATATGGCCGATACGGATGGATCCTTCCCAGATCGACCAGATCCTTGCCAATCTTTGCGCCAATGCCAGAGATGCCATTAAAGATGTGGGAAAAATCACCATTGAAACAGCAACAGCCACCTTCGATGCTGACTACTGCGCCGTTCATAAAGGTTGTGAACCTGGAGATTTTGTGGTTCTCACAGTCACCGACAACGGCTCCGGCATGAACGAGGACCTGCTTGACCATGTCTTTGAGCCGTTTTTTACCACAAAGGAGGTGGGCCGTGGGACTGGTCTGGGGCTTGCCACCGTTTACGGCATCACAAAACAGAATAACGGGTATATCAGTGTTTACAGTGAGCAGGATAAGGGTACTTCCATTAACGTATTTCTGCCAAGATATTCAGGCGATGGGGATGTGGAAAAAGCTGTGCTCTCCTCGAAACACTCGGAGAGTTCCGGGGAAACAGTACTTCTTGTAGAAGATGCGCCCGAACTTCTGCAAATGTGCCGGACTATGCTGGAACGGCTCGGATATCATGTGGTGGCGGCACCCTCCCCTAAAGAGGCTCTCAATCTCTCCATGACAAAGGGAGAAGATGTACAGCTGTTGCTGACGGATCTTGTTATGCCCGAAATGAACGGAAGGGAACTGGCGGCAAAACTTACCTTTACTCACCCCCATCTCAAGGTACTCTTTATGTCGGGATATACAGCGAATGTTATCGCCCACCATGGAGTGCTCGAAGAGGGTGTTCATTTTATCCAAAAACCTTTTACCATCAATGATCTGGCTGAAAAGATCAGGAAAACCTTAGAGGCTAAATAACAGGCATCTGCCAGGGGCGTGTTGAGATTCTGCCCTATTCCACACCATACTCCTTGAGTTTATTCAATAGAGTCTGTCGGGCAATGCCAAGCTTTTTGGCGGTTGCGCTTTTGTTATGCCCGCTTTTTTCCAGGGTGGCTGTAATCACTTCGCGCTCAATATCGCGCAGGGTGAGGTTGTCGTAGGCGTTCATCAAGGCGGAGGGTGGTGGAGGCCCTTCGGCAAAGAACTGTGGAGGCAGTTCGTGGGGTGTTATCTGTTCTCCCAGGCAGAGGATGGTGGCACGTTCGATGGTGTTTTCCAACTCACGGATGTTGCCGGGCCAGTCGTGCTGCATCAGCAGTTTGAGGGTTTCAGCATGAAAGCCTTTAATATCTTTTCTGTTTTTTGCAGCGTAGCGTTTGAGAAAAAACTGTGCCAACTCGGGAATGTCGATGCTGCGATGGCGCAGTGCGGGCAGATGCAGGGGGATGACGGCAAGCCGGAAAAACAGATCCTGCCGAAAAGTACCCTCCTGGATCATGGCCTGCAGATCCTTGTGGGTGGCTGCCAGCAGCCGTACATCAACCTTGATGGTTGTGTTGCCGCCAACACGTTCAAATTCTCCTTCCTGGAGAATTCGCAGAATTTTTGCCTGGGTGGCAAGGCTCATATCGCCTATTTCGTCGAGAAAAAGGGTACCGCCGTGCGCCTGCTCAAAGCGTCCTTTACGGCGGGCTGAGGCACCGGTAAAGGACCCGGCTTCATGTCCAAACAGTTCACTTTCCAGAAGATTCTCATGAAGGGAGGCACAGTTGAGCTTGATAAAAGGGGCTGTCTTCCTCAGGCTGTTGCGATACAGGGCATCGGCAATCAGTTCTTTGCCGGTACCCGATTCACCGGTAATCAGTACAGTTGAATCGGTGGGGGCAACCAGTTTGAGTGTGTTAAACATTTCCTGCATGGCCGGACTCTTTCCGATGATGGAGCCGGTGTCGCGGTGTTCTTCCAGCTGTTCCCGCAGGGTTCTGTTCTCCTGGTCCAGCGCCCTGAAATGCAGGGCTCGTGAAATAGTCAGCTGCAGCTCTTCTATATCAACCGGTTTGGTAATATAGTCAAAAGCTCCTTTTTTCATGGCATCGACGGCGCTTTCCACTGAAGAAAAGGCCGTAATGACAATTACCGGAATTGTGATGCCTGCCTGCAGAAGAGCGGCGAGAGTGGCGCTGCCGTCCATGCGCTTCATTTTAAGATCAAGCAGTATGAGATCCACCTTTTTCCGGGACAGCAGCGGCAGGACCTCATCACCATCTTCTGTCTCCAGAATCTTACATCCTGTTCCTAGGAGGTTTGCCTTAAGCATCGTTCTATGGCTGGAATCATCGTCAACAAGCAATATGGTATCCTGTTGTTTCATTGCTGTCCTCGCTTTTGAGGGAGGTGAATACGTATTGTAGTGCCTTTATCCAGCTCGGTCCGCACCTCAAAAGTGCCGCCGTGCTGCTCAATAATCTGGTGACTGACTGCCAGGCCAAGGCCTGTACCAGATCCGGTGGTGGTAAAAAAAGGATCAAACATCCGCTCTCTTACCTCTTCAGTCATCCCTGAGCCGTTATCGGCAACTGTGATGACCACACTTTGTGCCTCTTTCGTGCACTCCAGGACGATGCTTCCACCTGGTGGGGTGGCCCTGATGCTGTTTTTCAGCAAATTCATCAGCACCTGCAGTAAAAGATCGGGATCGGCCTGAAGGCGGACATTTTCTTCTTTTTGCCAGTGCAGCTCAATACTTTTGCCGGAAAGATCGGCTTCCAGCAGAGAGACGGTTTTGGCGAAAAGGGCGCCTGCTGAAACATCTGTAATCTGGGGAGAGCGTGGCCTTGAAAACTGCAGCAACCCGGAAATGGTCTGATTGAGACGGTCTATTTCGCTGATCATAAGCTGGGAATAGTCTTTGGCGTCGCTGCCTGCTTCTGCCTGATTGCCGAAGAACTGGGCGAAACCTCGCAGGGTGCCGAGAGGGTTGCGTATTTCGTGGGCGATTCCTGCCGCCATTTTGCCAAGTGCTGCCATACGGCGGGTGCGTTCGAGCTGCAATTCCATCTCTTTGATCGAGCTCATATCACGAAGAATGAGAACCTTACCGATTTTTTCATTATCCCTGTTAACAAGAGGAGAGCAGCTGACCCGCAGGGGAATGGTCACACCGTTGTGCCCCTTGCACACAACCTCTTTCTCAAAAAGGTTGTCACAGGTTGCGGAAATCGAGAAAGAGCAGTCCTGCAGAATATTGCCAAGGCCTGTTTTCTGTAAAAGGTTGAGATTGAGGCCAAAAAGTTCTTCGGTGTTATGGTTGCAGCTGACGATGTTGTCATGAGCATCAAGGGTGATGATGGCCACTGGAATAGATTCCAGTATATTTTCCGTGTAGAGCTTCATGTCCGCCAGATTGGAGCTGGTCAACCGTATTTTTTGATAAAGGAAAAGAAAATAGAGGCCAGCGGTGCCCACCAGAAAAAGGATGGCGCCCATGAAGATGGTATGGCGGACATCCTGACGACGGGCGGTGTCGAAATGGCTGGTGGGCAGGCCTATGGAAATAATCTTCTGTTCGGCTTCAGGGGAAGGTGGTTGTGGAAGTTGCTGTGTAGCCGTGTCTGTTATTGCGGCGCTGCCGCTGTCTTGAAAGATTCGCGAAAGGACAAAAACGGCAGTGTCACGGTTCATTCTGCCGACTGAGCCATGAGATCTTCCAATCTCTGTTCTCTCACCAGCTGATAGTGATGTCTGCATATTTTCACCGATATGCTCCAGGATTTTACCATCGGCAGCGGTTATGGTGATAAAGCGGATATCTTTGTCCTTGGCATGTTCGACAAGGAGGTTGTGCATCGGGTTGATGCCTTCCATGTGCTCTGTTATGCCTGCTCTACTCCCGGCCTCGATGGAGCGGATAATCGCTTCCCCTTTGTCCTGCAGAAACTGCTCCATAAGAGACTGGGCCCGGTTGATGTTCTGAAGTGTCGAAAAGACCAGGATTATCGCCAGGATAAATGTCGCGATAAGCAGGCCTGCAGCCCCTCTGGAAAAATAGAGATGGGGTGACGACATCGGGATTGCCGGTGGTCTGGATGGTGTCTCTTTCATGAAGGCTCGATGGGTAGAGGAAGGAGTCTTGACCTTTTCCTTATTATTAAGAGAGGCTTTCTATATATAAAAGGTTCTCCAATGGGCATATACAAAAACGGATAAAACATGCTTTGCAGCTGGTTGGGTATGTGGTGCTGCAACCAACCTGTGGAAAGATCATCGTAGCCGATGTACTTTCGATATTCTAAATGCAAAGATTGCGCCTGAAGAACTGGAATGGGGTTCTCATGGCGCGGCCAAGTCTCTTCATGGCAAAAATTCCTCTCGCAACAGATCCGGCTGCAAGCCTGCTGTCTAATTATTGTACAGCGGCAGCATTGCTGCTGTCAAATAATTGGACAGGCGAAATACTTGAAAGAGCTATGCAGATCTTTGAAGCTGTCGCTTGGCGTTGTCTG
>JAZBNU010000373.1:0-3295 GCA_036350815.1 Desulfopila sp. | reverse complement strand
TTTGATTTTACGGATCTTTTGAATGGTTTCTCTTTCAAGAGTCCACTGCCCTTTCATTGCATTGAGTTCGTCATTGAGATCGGCGAGTTTTTTCTTCAGTTCTTCCAGACGTTTTTTAGAGGCCTGGTTAGATTCTTTTTTGAGAGCCTCAAGCTCTATCTCAAGTTTAATGCGCTGCCGGTCGAGTTCGTCAATTTCGGTGGGCATGGAGTCAATTTCAATGCGCAGCGATGAGGCTGCTTCGTCTATTAGATCGATGGCCTTATCGGGGAGAAAGCGGTCACTGATGTATCTATTAGAGAGGGTAACCGCAGCAACAGTGGCGGCATCTTGAATCCGTACCCCATGATGCACCTCATACTTTTCCTTGATGCCGCGCAGGATGGCGATGGTGTCTTCTTCACTTGGTTCCTGCACCAGAACAGGTTGGAAGCGTCGCTCAAGAGCGCTGTCTTTTTCGATATATTTGCGATATTCATCAATGGTAGTCGCGCCGACACAGTGGAGCTCCCCCCGGGCCAGAGCAGGTTTGAGCATGTTGGAGGCGTCCATGGAGCCCTCTGCTGCGCCTGCACCGACCAGCGTATGAATCTCATCTATGAAAAGGATGATTTCCCCGGCACGGTTTTCAACTTCTTTCAGAACCGCCTTGAGTCTGTCTTCGAACTCTCCGCGATATTTGGCACCGGCGACAAGCGCCCCGAGATCGAGAGCGATGACCTGTTTGTTTTTCAGCGTTGCGGGAATGTCGCCGTTGACGATTCTCTGGGCCAGGCCTTCTACAATGGCAGTTTTACCGACTCCTGGTTCCCCAATCAATATAGGATTGTTTTTGGTTCTGCGAGACAGAACCTGGATGATGCGACGGATCTCTTCATCCCGGCCTATCACTGGGTCCAGCTTAGCCTTGCGAGCTGTATCGGTCAGATTGCGGCCGTATTTTTCCAGTGGCTGGTATTTCTCCTCCGGGTTTTGGTCGGAGACTCGCTGACTGCCGCGAATGGTTAACAGGGCGTTGAGGAAGTCCTTCTCTCGTATCCCGTGCTGAGCCAATATTTTTGAGGCTGCAGAGGAACCGTCTTTGAGAATTGCAAGGAAAAGGTGCTCCTGGGAAACATAGTCGTCCTGCATCGTTGACGCAGTTGCCAAGGCGGAATCGAGACATTTCTGCAATTCCGAGGAAGCGTAAGACTGTCCAGCTCCGCTCCCTGATACTTTTGGTATCTGGTCGAGCAGGCGGGTTGCTTCCTGCAGTAGAATGGAAGGGGTGAAACCCATTTTTTGCAGAGCCGGGTTGACGACTCCTTCAGTTTGCCTGAGAATGGCGACAAGAAGATGGGCCTGCTGGATCTGCTGATGTCCTTTTTCCTGGGCCGCTTTCTGGGAGGCCTGGATGGCTTCCTGGGATTTGATGGTAAATTTGTCGAATTGCATTCTTCTCTCCTCTGCGTTTTGTCTCTATTGAATGCCAAACGGGCAATATAGTATTTTATTCGGAAAGAAGATAAGGGTGGAGGACCCCTGTGTCAATATTTTGACACAGAAAGTTTGTGGCATATGTTACGAATTCTGTTGGTGGTGTGAGCGGGGGAGAGGAGGGGAGACTTCTGGAGACTGCGAAATATTGCCAGTCTCCAGAAGAACAGCTTGCTGCAATCAGCCGCAGCTGCCGCTGTCGCAGGAACCGCTGCTGCAACCACCACCGCCGATAGGGTTGCTGGAGGTGATTCCGAAACCGGAGCGTGGTCCTGCTTCGATATATTCAACCTTGATGGAGCCGCAGGTGTTCAGCAGACTCTCTTCAACGAGGAATTTGAGGTTATCGTTATCGTACACCTTATCGTTGTCCTTTGGCTCATCCAGAGCCAATCCCAGTGAAGGGCCGGCTCAGCCGCCTTGCATCAGGGCTACCCTGAGTGCAGAATCAATATTATTCTGCGCCAGGTACTCTTTCAGCTTGTCAACAGCCAAGTCTGTAACAGTAAACTCAGACATTAAACTTCTCCTTGTAGTTGTGTTGATTCTGTTTCTGTCTTTACAATATGCCATCCCCTGGCGATAGTTTCTATCCGGGGTTTTCAGCAACCTGAAATATCTTCAATAAGCTCAAGAGAAGCATTTCCAAGGTACTGTGGAGCATAAAAAAACACGTTTGCCTGTGAAAAACATAATGTGCCCAACGAAAGAAGTCAATAAATCATAAAGGGAAAAATGTAAAAGATTTAGAAATTAGTTAAATTGCTAACTTGTTCGCTATGATTTTATTATAAATACTTTTTTGTTGCCTGAGTTTGGATGATGATGATACTATTCTGCAAAGGTTCAGAGGTCGGCGAGCTATTGCTTTGCTGCAGAGCTTGCAAGCTACCTGTCTGGATGGAATAAAGTAGGGCTTTTCTACTGTTCAAGAGGCGCCTTTTCTCACTCCTTTTTCCTCCGACAGAGGATGTGCCCGACGGCAGGCCCGTTATTGTCAGCTGTATGTTTGACGCTGACAGGAAAATTCGATCTCGATAGTGGCTTTGGTAAGAAAAATCCTTTGGAGAATTATCTCGATTTATCAGGGAGAGAAATGAAAAAGATCGTAATATCTACAGGCGGAGGAGATGCGCCCGGGCTCAATGCTGTTATTTATGCCGTTGTACATGCCGGCTACCGGAAAGGCTGGGAGGTGTACGGCAGCAAAAGCGGATATGCTGGTTTTCTTGATATGGATGACATGGTCCAATTGAGACCGCGGGATGTGGATGGCATATACTCCACTGGAGGTACTATTCTTGGATCGACCAATAAAGGAAATCCGTTCGCCAGGCCGGTAGTTAATCTTGCCGGTGAAATTCAGATCATTGATACCTCAGATAAAATACTTAATAATTTTAAGAGGATGGGGTTTGACTGCCACATAGCTATAGGTGGAGATGGGAGTCTGCAACTTGCCAAACAGTTTTCTGAGAAAGGAATGCCCGTTATCGGGGTGCCGAAAACAATAGACAACGACCTCGAAGCAACCGACAGGACTTTCGGTTTTGATACGGCAGTTTCAACGGCAACCAACGCTTTGGATAAGTTGCACTCTACCGCAAAATCTCATGACAGGGTTTTCGTTGTCGAGGTTATGGGGCGTGATTCAGGTTGGATTGCACTGTATTCTGGTATTTCCGGTGGAGCCGACATTATCCTTGTGCCGGAAATACCGTTTGACATGGAGAAGGTCTGTGCCAAAATCTCAGATAATGAATTGCGAGACAAACATTATTCCATTGTTGTGGTCGCAGAGGGAGCCAAGGAAAAAGGC
>JAZBNU010000372.1:0-16396 GCA_036350815.1 Desulfopila sp. | reverse complement strand
GGCGCGGCTGGTTTCTGTGCAAAGATCGGTCTCCGGCAGCAACTCTCAAGCGTTTTTTCTCGGCTCTAAGAACTCCAGGTCAGGCAAGAGAAGAGTCTGTTGTGGGAGTCTCCCTATTCCCGCAAATGTGTTTTGGAAAAATTGTAAAAATGGCTGTATTGACTGATGACGGTAAAAAAACGTTTTAGCAGTCTTGGGTCGATTTCCCAGGTCTTTTTCAACAGTCGCCAGAACATCTTTCTGACCTCCTTGTCCTCGTTGAGGAGGAAATGTCTGAAGATCCGCATACCGTAGAATAATTGTTTCGGGTCCGGTCTTTTGTGGATATAGCTCTGATTGAAATAGTTCACACCTCTGAGCCATTCAAGGAATCGACTCTCGTAGGTTTTCGGCTGATAAATCTTTTTGAAAAATCGTACATAAAGTTGCTGTAAGAGCTTCTTCTCCAGCATTTTGGGGATGATATTGGTATGGAGTTGCCATTCTCCCGTAAAACCTTCCTCCGAGAGCCTTCCTTCTTTTTGCAGACGATGATAGAGAGCAGTATGCCGGGGAGCATTGAGAAGACTGATGCCGGCAATGGGGCTGGCTGTAGTCTTGATAAACTCATCAAGCTCCGCAAAGACAGATTCGTCATCGTGGTCAAATCCTACTATCAGGCCGATAAAAGGCACAATCCCGTATTGGGAGATATTGCGAATTCGCTGGTGCAAATCCCGCTCATAATTCTGGCTTTTATGGACTTCGTCGAGGCTTTTTTTGCGAATGGTTTCTACACCGAGAAAAAGTACGGAAAACCTGGCGTCCGCAAACATCTTCAGCAGCACAGGGTCGTCGGCGACCTGAACGGTGATTTGTGTAGAAAAAGAAAGTGGTCTTTTTTGCTGAATGTTCCAGTGTATCAACTCGGCTAACAGAGATTGGGTGAATCGTTTGTTGCCAAGAAAATTATCGTCGGAAAAAAATACTGTCCTCGCACCGATAGCATGTGCATTCTGCACTTCGGTCATAACCTGGCTTACGGACTTGGAACGGAATCTGCGGCCCACATAGTGAATCACATCACAGAAATCGCACTGGTTCGGACACCCTCTGCTGGTCTGGACATTGATGTTGACGTAATCTGAGACATCGATCAGGGACCAGTCGGGTGAAGGACTGTCTTTGAGGTCGATATATGTTTTCTGGTGGTAGAGGGGGCTGGCTGTGCCCGCTGACCATTCCTGTAAAAACAGGGGCCAGGTATATTCAGCCTCACCAACAAAGAGATAATCGGCAAGGTCGGCGCATCTATCCGGTTCGATGGAGGCAAATGTTCCACCCAGCGCTATTTTTTTACCAGATTTTCGGAAGGCGAGACACAGCTCAATAATTCGCTCTGAGTGCAGGGTTCCACCGGTTATAACCACCAGGTCGCACTCTTTGGAAAAATCAACATGAGATACGTTTTCATCAGCCAGTTGATATTCAATATTGACGTCTGGCGGGGTCAGGGCCATCAGGGTTGCCAGGGCTGAATTAGGCATGAGTGCCTTTGCCCCCAGTATGTCAACAGTACCCTGCATCGACCAGAAATTTTGCGGATGCCTGGGGGCAACCAGGTAGAGTTTATTGAAATCAGGCCCGGTTCCTAATCGTCGCGTTCTGTCTGGTCTCATGGGTTTCCTTGATAGTTGACAGCTTTTTCTTTCGGTTTGCCGGTAAATTGCGGATACTTCGGAAATTCTGGAGTGCAGTCTGGGATACCGGAAGATACGCTACCATGGATTTTACCTTTTGAAAACAAATGAGTATCAAAGAAAACAGAGGAGAGATCATTCTGTCTTTGAAGACCTGCTGTGGGGGAACAGGTAATAGGCATATTTCAGAAGGGCTCAGAAGGATATGCTGCCGCTGCCGGACGCCATTGCTCTCCTAAACCAGGTTTATTGTTTCCCCCGAAAATATTGCATTACTCTTTGGTGATCTCTTTAAAAGCCTTATCAGGGAAAAAACAGTAGGGGCAAGCCGATGGGGGTACGTCTCCATAATGGACGTGGCCGCAGATTCGGCAGCGCCATACTTTTTCAGTGTTTGGTGGGGCCTGAGGATCGAGCGGGTCATGGCTGCGATGCAGAGGGAGGTCTTCCAGCGGAGGCAGGCTGGGAGTATATTTATTGAGAAGATGGTCAGCTAAAATGATACGCTGGATCTCGCTGGTACCTTCATATATTCTCAGAAGCCGTACATCACGCAGAAGTTTTTCAATGGGAAACATTTCAGTGTAGCCATATCCGCCAAAAATCTGCAGTGCTTCATTGACCACTTCCAGAGCTGTTTCGGTGGCATAGAGCTTGGCTGTTGAGGCGCTCACGGTACCGTCGCGCCCCTGGTCAGCATCCCAGGCAGCCTTCCAGGTGAGCAGCCGAGCCGTCTCGACCTTCTGAAACATTTCCGCCAGTTTGAACTGGATTGCCTGAAAATCTTTGATGGGGCTGGCAAAGGCACGTCGTTTTTTTACATAATCAAGGCTGTATTCAAGTGCGGCCCTGGCTGCCCCTACACCGAAAGAGCCGATTATGGGGCGGGTTCTGGCAAATGTTTTCATGGCGAGAACAAAGCCTTCTCCCGGCATGGCTATGACATTTTCCCGGGGAACCCGGACATCTTGAAAGTGGATGCCGACAGTATTGGAGCAGCGCTGCCCCATTTTTGGTATAGGTTTGCCGATGGAAACACCGGGCCAGTCGGTTTCGATGAAAAAGGCGCAGATACCCTTGTGACGGCTTTTTACATCAACGGTTGCGAAAATAGAGAGGTAATCAGCCACCCCTCCGTTGGTAATCCAGTACTTGGTGCCGTTGAGGATAAAGTCGTCTCCCTGCGGCGCAGCCTGACATCGAATTCCCGCTACATCCGAGCCCATGGTCGGTTCTGATGTTGCAAAAGCGGTCAGTTTACAATCTTGTGCGATGCGGGGCAGGTATTTTTCTTTGGCCTGTTGGTTGCCCGAGAGCAAAAGAGGTTCCATGCCGAGGGAGGTGTCAAAAATTGAGGTTGCAAGTCCAGGACAGGCTGCAGCAATTTCTTCGGTTATGAGTGCCGATTCCAAAAGACCAAGACCATGTCCTCCATATTCCCTGGGGATATCAGCTCCGACAAAACCGGCATCAAAGGCCTTTCTGATAACAGATAAGGGTATTTCGTCTCTGGCATCATAATACCAGGCAACCGGCAGTACTTCCTGCAGGGCAAAAAGGCGTGCTTTTTCCTGAGTGGCCATCTGGTCGTCACTGAGATGAAAGTTAAGCATCTGGTCTCCTTGTCAAAATGTATTACAGATAATATTTGCCGGCAGGGCAGTCGCTGTTTTCCGGCAAGAGTGTTTTTTGCTTGCGGGTGAAGATTCCGAGTACTTTTCTTTGCGCAATGATGATAGTATAGCATGAATATCCAATGGAGAAAAACGGGCATTGTCTTTTTCTCCATTCTTGCGCAAATCAATATATTCAGGGGCTTTTTCATGTCTAAAAATTTATATGTCACCGCCCTTGGGGATCATAGCGGCAAGTCTCTGATTACCCTGGGAGTTATGGAATTTCTTGTTCGCAATCTAGACCGGGTTGCCTTTTTTCGCCCGATAATCAACGAGAAAAAGAGCGGCGGCGAGGTTGACAAGGTTATCCACCTTATCGCAACCCATTACAATCTTACAACACCGTATCGTTCCATGTACGGGTTTACCTTCGAAGAGGCGAGAAGTCTGGTCGCAGAAAAAAAACATGACAAGCTGCTCGAAGGAATTCTTGATAAATATAAGGAATTGGAGATTGATAATGATTTTGTTCTCTGCCTTGGAACCGACCTCGAAAGCGATTCTTCGGCGTTGGAGTTTGAGCTTAATGTCGAGATAGCCAACAATCTCTCCTGCCCTGTTTTGATGATTGCAAACGGCCGCAACGGAACAATGGAGAGCGTGCTCAACGGCTGCACTTTTGCCGTTGAATCTTTTGAAGAGAGAGGGTGCAGTGTTTTTGCGCTGATAGCAAACAAGGTTCCGGGGGAACTGCAGCAAAAAATTCTGGCTCCGTTGCGGCAGAGCCTGCAGGGTAAGGTCGAACTGGTCTACTCTATTCCCTATGAGGAGACTCTTGACCAGCTGACCATGGCTGAAATTGTCAAAGCCCTCGATGCCAAGGTGATTTATGGCAGGGAGCAGCTCAACAGATCGGTGTCCCGTTTCGTTGTCGCAGCAATGAATCTGAGAAATTACCTGCCGAGGCTGACCAATGACAGCCTGGTTATAACACCGATTGATCGTCTGGATATAATTCTGGGAACATTAGCAGCCTACCGTTCCAGTACAATGCCGAACATTGCCGGTTTTGTTCTGACAGGCTATATGGAGCCGGATACCCTGCTGCGCAATCTGCTGCAGGGTATCTCCGATCTGGTACCCATCGTCAAGGTCAGTGAAGATACCTTTACCACCGCAACCCAGATACAGAATATACCCAAGAGCATAGAACCCGGGTCACGACGCAAGATAGCAACGGCTCTGGGTCTCTTTGAATCCCATGTCGACACCACCGAACTGCGTAAACGTATAATTCATCACCGTATGCTTTTTACTTCTCCGAAGATGTTTGAGTTTGGTCTGATAAAAAGGGCTCGAGCGCACAAACAGGTCATAGTGCTGCCGGAAGGAGAAGATGACAGGATCCTGCAGGCTGCTGAGATTGTTATTCACAGGGATGCTGTTGATGTGATTTTACTGGGTGATCAGCGAAGTATAGAGAAAAAAATCATCTCTCTGGGACTGGCGCTTGACGGAGTGCGGATAATTGATCCGCAGCAGGCCGAAAATTTTGAAGAATACGCCGAGACATATTTCAACCTGCGCCGCCACAAAGGCATAACCCCGGATAACGCCAGAGACGTCATGTCCGGAGTGAACTATTACGGCACCATGATGGTTTACAAAGGCCACGCCGACGGCATGGTTTCCGGGGCAGCACATTCAACCCTCAATACGGTGCGGCCTTCTCTCGAGTTCGTCAAAACCAAGCCGGGCAGCACTATCATGTCTTCGGTGATTTTCATGTGTCTTGAAGACAGGGTTCTGGTGTATGGCGACTGTGCCGTCAACCCAAGGCCCACGGCCGAACAGCTGGCTGAAATAGCTATAGAATCTGCCAAAACAGCGGAGCTTTTCGGGGTGCAGCCCTTCGTTGCCATGCTTTCCTATTCATCGGGTGAGTCGGGTGTCGGCGAGGATGTTGACAAGGTCAAAAGAGCAACGGAAATTGCCAAGCGCAAGGCTCCGGAACTGCTCCTTGAAGGACCTATCCAGTACGATGCCGCGGTGGATGCTACGGTGGCTCGTGCCAAAATGCCGGAGAGCAGGGTTGCCGGCAGGGCTACGGTCTTTATTTTTCCCGACCTGAATACCGGCAATAATACCTACAAGGCGGTACAGCGTTCTGCCAAGGCGGTGGCCATCGGACCCATTATGCAGGGTCTGAACAAGCCTGTCAATGACCTCAGTCGGGGCTGTCTTATACCGGATATCGTCAATACCATAGCCATTACCGCCATCCAGGCTCAGGCTGATAAAGGGCTTATTTGAAGAGGTGCAGCAGGCGCGCAGTTCTCATTGGGCAAAGCTTTGCCGGATTTCTTCCAGACGCTTGCGGTTTTTACCGAGATCCGAATATCCCAGCCTGGAGGCGGAGCGAACCTGAACAAGCCGTTGTTCGGGATCCAGCAGAAATTCTCCGTCATCGACAAACAGGAGTGTACGAAACTCAACCCGCAGATAATCTGAGAGATCTGTTATAATGGTTGTATCTCCTCTGGCATCAAGTATTTGCCTTAAACGGGTAAAAGCTGTGTCGGGTGAATCTTTAAAAGTGAGCGGTGCTATGTGATGTGTCTCGTTTTCAGCTTGACTGGATACACAATTAGGTGAAACCGGGCATTCTGCCAGTCTGCCGTCTGTTGCCCCAAGAAGCTCGGGGCTTTCGCCGGCACAAGCGGCCGGAAAAATGCTGACAATGCTCAATAATACGATTCTTCGCAGATGATGTGTCATTTTCTCCCGTCCATTCTATTTGGTATTCATGAATTTTTAATATTTTCCTTTTCTTTGCCCGTTCCTTTGTCATAGTATCATAGGTAATAAGAAAGGTGATAGCGGTTATAACAGATCTTTCTCCCACCAGGCGGAATGTTTGTGATACTCTTCTCCTCTATAGCAAAGGAAACCTAGGATGAATTTGATTTTCTGGTTAAAACTCTACCTGCTGACCATCCCGGTATTCTTCGCCATTGACATGATCTGGCTCGGGTATGCTGCACAAAATTTTTACAAGACGCAACTTCATCACCTGCTCAGTCCCGAGGTGAACTGGCCGGCGGCCTTTCTTTTCTATTTTGTCTATATTGTAGGAATTATTTTTTTTGCCGTACGCCCGGGGCTTGAGGCAGGCTCTCTTGCCAAAACCTGTCTGCTTGAAGCACTTTTCGGCTTTTTCACCTATGCCACCTATGATCTCACCAATCTGGCCACACTGCGCAACTGGCCGCTTGCTGTGGTCCTGGTTGACATTTTCTGGGGTACATTGCTCTGCACCCTGGTGGGTGGAAGTTCGTATCTGATAGGTGCCTGGCTTAAGTAGCATGGGGAGGAGATTCCATATCCTGGCCTCTAGCCTCCTTAACGTCGCTTTGCTGCTTGCAGGCTATAGGTGCTGTGTTTTTCCCCCTGGTTTGAGAAACGCCCGATAGAGTCCTCCCCTTCGAGCGGAACCAGGAATTAACGGCGCAACAAAAAAGACAGGGATATGAATACAGCTGAGGCCCTTGGTTGAGTGAGTTCTGGGGCGATCGTATGTCGTGGGAAAATGATGCAAAAAACAGTCAATCAGCAGAGGCTTCCTTCTGTTGAGGGGAGATACTCCAGAGGGAGCTTTGATCATTCATATGAATAGCGCCATTACAGTAACAGATCGACTCAGGGGCTCGCTTCTCGGCATGTTTATCGGAGACGCTCTGGCAATGCCGGTCCATTGGTATTATAACACCCGGGCCCTCGTCAACGATTACGGCAAAGTTACAGACTATGTGCGCCCGCGTAATCCACATCCAGACTCCATCCTCTGGCGTTCATCTTATCCTCACCCCCCTGGGGCGGCTGATATACTCCACGACCAGGCACAATACTGGGGGAAAAAAGATATCCATTATCACCAGTTCCTTCGGGCTGGAGAAAATACCCTCAACATGCAGCTGGCAAGAGAACTGCTGCTTCTGCTTGAGGTTCAGGGCAACTACTCTGCCTCATCCTGGCTCAACAGACTCATAGCTTTTATGACCACCCCCGGCAGTCATCGGGATACCTATATTGAAGAGTATCTCCGACATTTTTTTATCAATTACGGCAAAGGCCTTGAACCTTCTCAATGCGGCCGGAAAGACGAAAACCATATCGGTGGATTCAGCCTGATGCTCCCCTTGACCATTGCTTTTTCCACCAACCCTGCTTCTGCGTGTGAAATATCCCTGCAGCACCTTGGGCTGACCCATGGCGGTTCTACCATGAAACAATGGGGGGAACTGATTTCCATCACTCTTCTCAACCTTTTGCAGGGGAAATCACTCTACCACTCCATGACAGCGGGAGCGAGTCAGTCAGGATTGGACCTTGACGCCAAGGCTCTCCAGGAACTGACAGACTACCCCGATTCGATTGTTGTCGGCAGACATTTCTCGTCAGCCTGCTATGTTGAGCAATCTGTTCCGGCAACGCTCTACCTTGCCCTCAAATATCAGAATTCCCCAGAAGAAGGAATGATTGCCAACACTATGTGCGGCGGTGACAATGCCGGCCGGGGGGCCGTATTGGGGGCTCTGCTAGGAGCCTTGAATGGAGAGCAAGGCTGGCCCGTGCGGTGGATTGAAGGTTTGCTCTATCCTCCTCCTGTCATTCAGTTTGATTTATGAAAAACATTTTTTTAGCCAGGTATCATACGGCAGGGGAGGTGAGAGAATGTGAAGTTTGTTGTTGTTATCGTTGCGGCAAAGGGGGTATTCTGAAACTGGCTTCCCGTGAAAAGATAGATCCTGCCTTAAAAGGGTTTGCTGGTCTTGAGGGGGAGTAAGAAAAAGATATACGATTACAGAAATTCCAGACCGGCACCGTTTTACAACAGGATGATACATTTGATATAATCCTTGACTCTGGATATGATTTATATGGAGATGGCAAGGGCTGATTAGCAGCATATTCTTCCTGACTGGCACTTCCGGCTCTTCTGCATCGGGGAAAACAGTGATTGCCGTCAATGTCTCTGGGTAAAATATCTCGGCAAGGAATTCCCTCTTAGCGGCGCTTAAGGCAATTGATCAAGAGGATACGTTTACTCCTCGAAAAGTGATGGAGAAATAGATGAAAGTTGTTGCATTCTGTGGCAGTCCAAGACAACAGGGAAACACATATCTCCTTCAGAAAGCCGTGCTTGAGCCCCTTGCCGGTGCTGGAGCAGAGACGGAAATTATCGAACTGGCAGGCAGTGAAATCAGAGGGTGCATGTCATGTTTTGTCTGTTTTATGGAAAAGAACGGTACCTGTGTTCTCAAAAAAGACATCGTCAATGATTGCATTGTCAAAATGAAAGCAGCTGATGCCATTCTTCTCGGCTCTCCTGCACATTTTGGTGATGTAACCAGTGAGATGAAAGCACTTATTGATCGCTGCGGCATGGTAAGCCAGGCGAA
This sequence comes from Desulfopila sp., assembly GCA_036350815.1. GTDB lineage: Bacteria > Desulfobacterota > Desulfobulbia > Desulfobulbales > Desulfocapsaceae > Desulfopila_A. The sequence goes on along the minus strand of JAZBNU010000372.1, from coordinate 7,639 downwards.
CGGTCATATGCTTCAACGCAAAATAGGGGCAGCTGTGGCTGCTGTTCGCCGGTCAGGCGGTGTTCATACCCTGAATACCATGAACCATTTTTTCCTGCTGAGCAAAATGATCATTGTTGGGTCAGATTCATGGAATGTTGGCTTCGGGCCGGAAAAAGGTGAAGTCGTCGAGGATGAAGAGGGGATGAAAAATATGCGTCTGCTGGGCGAAAACATGGTCTGGCTGTTGCAAAAAGTCCAGGAGTAGTGTGTGTTTTCGTACAAGGTATGAGGAATCGTGTAACAATACCATTTGCAATGTACTGTTTATCAAGGAAAAACCATATTGCGCAGTGAGGTATTCAACTCCACCCGGGAGAGAGAATGTCTGCTTTTGATCAGAAAATACAGGAACAGATCGCCAGTTTGCTCGGTAGTCAACATTTGACAGTTTTGTCCACTCAAAGAGAGGGACAACCGTATTCGAGTTTAATGGCCTTTGCTTTCACCCCCGACCTGGTAAACATCGCTGTTGCCACCGGTAAATCAACCCGAAAATATCAAAATCTTATGCAAGAATCAAGAGTCTCGCTTCTCGTGGATAATCGCTCCAACAACGAGAGCGACTTTCACGCCGCCATGGCAGTTACTGCTATAGGAAAGGCGCAGCTCATTGAGCACCAGGAACGGCCGGAATATGAGGGAATATATCTGCAGAGGCATCCCTATCTGGAAAAATTTCTTGCCTCTCCCACCACAGCCTTTGTAAAGATAGCAGTCTCCCACTATGTACTGGTTTCCCGCTTTCAAGATGTAATGGAATACAGGCTGGGCGATGAAAGTGATTTATTTTCCTGATAGTTTGCAGACAACGGAAGGCGATCTGCGTGCGGTCATTGGCGGAAAAGGTCAGGCGCTCTTCAAACTCTACAACTCCGGCTTGCCAGTGCCCAGACCTGTGTGTATCGGAACCGTTGCTTACGAGCAGTTTGTTGCAAAAAACCATCTGCGAGAAAAAATCAACCTGCTCCTGCACCGAAAAGACCTCAAGGAGACGCGTTGGGAAGAGATTTGGGATATTTCTCTACGTATCCAGAACCTGTTTCTCAATGGGCGTTATCCAGCGGAATTGCGCCGTGACATAAAAGAACTTGTACGTGTTGAATTTAAAAACAAACCTGTAGTTATTCGTTCATCAGCTCCTGGAGAGGATGGCGGTGCTCGATCTTTTGCCGGGCTGCATGACTCGTATCTCAATGTAGCGGGTATCGATCAGGTCCTGCAGAAAATAAAAAAAGTCTGGGCTTCCCTCTGGTCTGACAGAGCTATTCTCTATCGGCAGGAACTTGGTCTGGAAGTAGCAAGTAGCACCATAGCGGTTGTTATCCAGGAATTTATTGAGGGTGAAAGCTCCGGAGTTGTCTTCAGTAAAAGTCCGCTCAATGCGTCTCAACTGATAATTGAGGCAGTATACGGCCTCAATCAAGGCCTGGTTGATGGTGACGTTGAACCAGATCGGTGGATTCTTGACCGAAGCGTCTCAGAACCGCCAGAACACAGTTCGCCAACAGAGCGAAAATATCAATTTCTTCGCTGTGGAAATGCTGGAGTTTGCCGGCAGCTGCTGCAGCCTGAGCTGCAGGCAGTCCCTCCCCTGGATGAAAAACAGGTGAGAAGTGTGGTGTCCCTGGGTATCAGGCTTGAAAAGTTTTTTGACATGGCCCAGGATGTCGAATGGACACTGCGCAGTGGCCACTTGTATATTCTTCAGTCCCGGCCTGTAACTGCTAGAAAAAATGGTGAAGATCGGTCAGATAAACGATCCTGGTATCTGAGCCTGAATCGCAGTTACGATAACCTGCTGCTGCTCTGGGAAAATATTACCGAAAAACTTCTGCCGGAGATGGATGATGAATCGAATGCCCTTGAACGCGTGGTGCTACAAAGTTTAACCGATGGTGAACTGGCCGATGAACTGCTACGCCGAGACGGCATCAATGAAAGGTGGACAAGTGTTTACTGGAATGATTTTATTCCCTTCGCCCATGGGGTGCGCCTGTTTGGTGAAATGTACAATGATGTTGTTGAGCCAGTCGACCCGTTTGAGTTTGTAGCACTTTTAACCGGACAGGAAATGCTCAGCACTGAACGCAATCAATTGTTGCTTGAATGTGCCAGGATGGTGAGCGCTGATGACTCTCTCCGGAGTGCTCTGCTACACCATAATTTTGCAGAAATCGACAATCAGGGTTTTGTGCAAAAGCTTGCCCTGTTGAAATCCCGCTTTTCTATGGCTGGGCCTGGAATGGGGGAGGAAAAGAATACCGATGCCCTGATTGCCGCAATGATTCTACAATATTCCTCTCTTAATTTCGCATATCAGCAGCGGCGGCAGGGAGTACATGAGGATTCCAGACAACTCGAATCTCAGTTTGTTGCCAAGGCGAGAGAAAAATTGCCGGTCGACCCTGAGAAGCTGCTCGAAATGGCGCGGGCAAGCTACCGTATTCGTGACGACGATAACATTCACATAGGCAGAATTGCACAGGAACTGGAACGTGCTAAGGCGCATGCCCGGAAGCGCCTTCAAAATCGAGGTATTCTGCTCAACCCGGCAAACTCTGTCAAAGACCTCTCAAAGATGCTTGAGGGGTACACTCCGTCAACGATACGTCGATCTTCTGCTGTACACAGCACTTACCAGGCTGATAAAAAGGTCAGAGCTCGGCAACTGCAAGGTCAGCCGGCGAGTAGCGGCATAGGGAGGGGCAAGGCCAGGGTTATTGCTTCTGGAGAGGAGCTGAAGGATTTCAAGAAAGGCGAAGTTCTGGTCATCGACTCGATTGACCCAACGATGACATTCCTGGCCCCTCTGGCTGCCGGAATTGTCGAAAGACGGGGCGGGATGTTGATACACGGCGCAATTATAGCCAGAGAATACGGGATTCCCTGTATTACAGGAGTGGTGAATGCGACATTGCTTATCGAAACTGGCGATTTTGTAACAGTCGATGGCTATCTTGGGATGTGCACCGTACAAAGAAAAGAGTAATGTTGCCACCTCTTCAGCCATTTCAGCCTTCATTGCTCCGCAGAAAAACACCCCATGTAATGCATCGGGAAAAAAGAGTTTGAACAAGGGGATGGCTGCAGGCTGTGATGTCGATGATGGTTATGGTACGTTTGCTGTGGCGCAACATTCGACACGTTTCTTTAGGCTTGATTGAACTGCAAAGGATTCTTAGGGTTGCATCTTCATTTTTTATACAATCTGGCGGTCAGCCGGGGTGGCGAGAAGATCAATATGCCCGTGGGACTGACTTTGGTAAAACCTTATGACTTCACCAATATCAGCGCCAAAATGCAAAACCTCTCCCTTTCGGTCCAACACTGCAATTTGATAGCCCAGAAGATGGAGTTCCTCGAGGTATTCCCTCGCCGAAGCGTGGGAAATGTTCTCCAGGCCGGCTGGACAGAATTCCGAGAAGATGATGGGCTTATGACGGGATATGGTCTTTTTTGCTCCCTGCAGGGCGATAAATTCGGCACCTTCAATATCAATTTTCATAATATCGATGCGCTCTTCGTCTTTGAGCATATCATCCACTGTAACTGCACAAACCACAGTCCTTCCTGCCAGATCACTGATATTGAGATCATAATTTGAAACAGTTCCGTTGCCGTCGATGCTGTCATAGATAAGGTTCTTCTTTTTTTCCGCTGCGGCGAAAGGATAGATATCAATATTGTTAAAGCCGTTTTCCCTGGCACTCATATGGATAAGTGAGCAATTGAACTGATCCGGTTCAAAACTGATAACCTTTCCTTCTGGTCCGACTTTGCTTGCTGCCAGCAGGCTGAAATATCCAATATTGGCGCCGATATCGAGAAAGACCATCGCCGGTTTCAAAAGATCCCGCATTGCTCTTGAAACATGAGGTTCCCACTCCCGGTTTTCAATTATAAATTTGCCTATGGCCGAATCCGGGGGAGCCACATACATCTGATACCCTTCAATGTTGATTTTTTCAGGCCTGGACTGATAGAGAGAACGAGCTATTTCATTGCTTCTGAACTCCGGAGAAGAAATAAAGCACCGTACCAGCCTCTGGATACTTATTCCACCTTTGGAAACGTCGGCAATAAAGGTATGCCAGCCCTCCTTATCGGGCTTTCTTCCTAGCAGGAGACGGTAGCAATACAATAAATCCTTTTTGGTGGCGGTATTCCAGTCTCTGCCAACAAGCCTTCTTCTTAAAGTCTTCAACATCGCAACAGTCTCCGTTATCCTTTATAGGGCGTTTTCATCTGATTCGCTGCTTTCCGCAAAGAATTGTACTTCATCAACCCATATTTTCGCTACCATGGCATTTGAGGTCATTATAGGGGAATGCACTGCAAGGTCAAGAGTAATCACCTCATAAGATGTGGTGGTGAATATGGACGTTATTCACTGCAGGGCTTTGATCGTTTCCAGATGTAGTCAGGGGTCGTCTGATTTCTCAAAAGTCGAGATTGTCGTGGATGCTCGGCTGATCTCCAGTGAAAATCGTCTATGATTTCCTATCACGGAAGAATACATGAATACATCAAAATATGCTCGAATTTGTGAGGTTTATCCTCGATAGTCACGAGTATGCCGGAGGAAGACTAACATCTGGACCATCCCAGGTTAAAACTTCGGCAAATTATAGGGGACTCATTTTCAGGGCCGCTTTTCATCTTGCCTGATTGCAGCAAATTCATATCTTTCAGTTGCTATTTCAATCTATAGAGTAAAACCCTGTGAGGAACGTTGTCAATTGCCGGCATACTTTCCTCTATCCACAGTTCCCCCAACATGAGTTTGTCTTTTATCCTTTCATTATTATTATCTCCTGGAAGATTGGCCGTGTTTTGCTCTACCTTTTTCAATCATAAAAAAATATCAAGATTAATGTGCTATGGACTATACGAAAAAAATGAACACAACAAGAGGTGTTGAAGGTGGAAAGAGGATTGCCTGGCATTCCGAATCCATCGAAGATGTTGTCCGGCGCCTTGAAAGTCCTGCTGATGGTTTAACCGACGAACAGGTGCGTCAGCGTTTAGCAGAGTATGGTGAAAACGTCATTGAAAAGACCCGACAGACCACCCCGCTGGAAATGCTTTTGCGGCAGCTTAGAGACCCACTGCTCATGGTGCTTATCGGCTCAGGCCTGGTAGCTATCGCTCTTGGCAAGATCATCGATGGTGCGGTGGTCCTGGCGGTGGTTGTCATCAATACCATAATAGGTTTTTTCCAGGAATTTAGGGCAAGCCGGGCAATTGAAGCGCTAGCCACTCTCGTCCCGCAGAGGGCTGATGTCAAGCGGAACGGCTTGTGGACCAGTCTCAACTCGAACGAACTGGTGCCTGGTGACAGGGTGCGTTTGAACGCGGGTGACAAGGTTCCGGCTGATCTCCGCCTGATACTTGTCAAAAGTCTGGCGGTGGATGAGGCTATTCTCACCGGCGAGTCTCTCCCGGCACAAAAGCGGTCTGAGGCGGTGTCTGTGGATGCACAGGTGGGTGATCAGACGTGTCTCTCCTTTAAAGGAACGCTTGTTACCTATGGCATGGCCGAGGGCGTCATCATTCGCACGGGAGGCCAGACCGAGCTTGGCCGAATATCAGAAATGCTGAGTGAGGCGACGGAACTGGAGACACCGTTGACCAGGGCGCTGGGGAAACTCGGCAAGCAGATTACCATCGCAATCCTGGCGCTGGCAGTGGTGATCATGGGTATTGGTATGTGGCGTGATATGAGCAGTGGTGTTGCGCTCATGAGTGCTTTCCGAGATACGATGATGTTTGCCATAGCGCTGGCCGTCGGCGCAATTCCGGAAGGTCTGCCGGCCATAGTTACAATAGCCCTTGCCATCGGTGTGCGCCGTATGGCCGCCCGCAATGCCATAGTCCGCAAACTGCCTTCTGTCGAGACTCTTGGCAGCACGACGGTAATCTGCAGCGACAAGACCGGTACATTGACAAAAAATGAAATGACTGTTCGGCGCATCTGGACACGGGAGCAGAGCTATACGATCGAAGGAGTCGGGTATGACAGTAACGGCAGTGTAAAAAATGCAGAAGGAGAAGCGCCGGGTGAAAATGCCAAAGCAGCGCTTGTCGGCACAATTCTTTGCAGCGATGCCCGCCTTGTTGAAGAGGACGGTAAACGCAAGGTGGAAGGCGACCCAACAGAGGGTGCCCTCATTGTTGCCGGAGAAAAAGCCGGACTTGATCCAGCGGAGGTAAGTCGGCGGTATCCAAGGATTGACAGTGTTCCTTTCGATTCAGACCGGAAGTATATGGCAACCCTGCACAGAGGAGGAGAAAGCGGTGATTTTATCGTCCTTAAAGGGGCTCCGGAAGTAGTTATCGAGCGCTGCATCGTGGAAAGTGCAGCCGAGCGTGAAAAGATTTTCGACCAGGTCCATCTTCTCGCCGGAGAAGGTATGCGGGTGCTCGGTGTTGCGCGGCGGGATGTAGAAGAGCCTGTGAGGGCCGATGAGATCAGCGAAGAGGATATTGACGGAGGTGGTTTCACTCTGCTCGCCCTTTTCGGAATCATTGACCCGCCGCGCCGGGAAGCCATTGAATCCATTGCCGATTGTCATCGGGCAGGTGTCACTGTTAAGATGATCACCGGAGATCATGCGGCAACTGCAGAGGCCATCGGCAAAGAGCTGGGGATATACCAGGGAAATCCCGTGATTGAAGGAAACCGCCTGGCAGCCATGAGTGATGAAGAGATATGGGAGGCTGCACGTCGCAGCAACGTCTTTGCCCGAGTTTCTCCCGAGAGCAAGCTCAAGCTGGTCCGGGCCCTGCAGCAGGAGAAGGGGGCAGGCAGTCGAGAGGTTGTTGCCATGACCGGCGACGGTGTCAACGATGCTCCAGCTCTCAAGCAGGCGAACATTGGGGTAGCCATGGGGATCACCGGCACATCCGCCTCGCAGGAGGCCTCCGATCTCGTGCTGATGGATGACAACTTCGCCACCATTGCAGCGGCCATTGAGGAGGGCCGACGTGTATACGACAACCTGGTCAAGTCCATTGCCTTTGTTATTCCCACAAATCTGGCTCTTGCTTTGATTCTCGTCTATGCCGTTCTTTTTTTCCCTTTCGACACCAGCCGGCAGGAACTGCTGCTGCCGATGAAACCGACACAGCTGCTCTGGATTAATCTCGTTGCCGCGGTTGCCCTAGCTCTGCCGCTTGCTTTCGAAGCCAAGGAGCCTAATATCATGAGACGCCGGCCCCGGGATCCTGACTCTCCTGTCTTCAGTTCTTTTCTAATTCTACGAACCATACTCGCAGCGGGGCTTATCAGCGCTTTTGCCCTCATTCTTTTTTCGTATCACTATGACAGACAGCTGGCCATGGGGGTCGATCAGATGCTCGCTCTGCGAGAGTCGCAGACACTGGCGGTGACTACGGTTGTTTTTTCGCAGATATTCTATCTTCTCAACTGCCGTTCGCTCTCCGGTTCTGTCTTTCGCATCGGCCTCTTTTCCAACTGGGTGTTCTATGCCGGCGTATCAATAGTTCTGATATTGCAGGCAGCTTTCATATATGCGCCTTTCATGCACTCCATCTTTGCCAGTTTACCGCTGGAGAGCAGCGACTTGCTGCTGGC
>JAZBNU010000371.1:0-26724 GCA_036350815.1 Desulfopila sp. | reverse complement strand
TGATACCAGAAGAAAAAACTCATCAGGTTGTATTATTTTTGAAATCAGAACGAAAGAGTAGATCAGTAATGTAAAAACAAAAGTATACCCAATCTTATAAGGAGTCGAAAAAAGGAAAAATGCATGAGAACAGCAGGGCAGTCAGAGCAATTAGCTGTGTTTACAGTGCACGATGTCAGATCAGCCAGGGGGAAACTGCTTAAGGACAGCACTGACCATCTCTTCCACCTGATTCTGCAGTACTTCAGGTGTTGCATGAATGGAAACAATGTCTGCCCCGGTTCCTCGCCATATGAGCCTTCCCGTTTGATTGTCTCTGATATCAATAAACAAAATACCTTGATCAAACTCAGAAATATCGGTACAGGTCGGAGCACTTATACCACCATATCTGTGATATGAGCCATAACTGAAACCAACCTGTCTGCCGATATTGTAGAGATCCATCTTCGGTCGGACAGAATAACTGAAGGAAACGGTAACATCGCTTTCGGCTGGTATGGAGGTGTAGGTATATCCTTTTTCAGAAAATATCTGCTGCATAGCATTGTAGAAACGTCTATTAATCAATTCATTATCGTACCTCGGGTCTGTTTTTCTGTTAGGGTCTTTTTCTGCAAAAGTGAAACGTTCATATTGAGAAAAAGATACAGCGACATCGTAATCCTGGCTGACCATTATTGAGGAGCATGATGATGTAAAGAATAATGCAAACAGGAGAGGGATTATGTTTTTAAAAGAATACATACTGTACCAGTGTATTATAGCGTTGTTAGTGAAGGAACGAACCACTTTTATGGAACAACATCGCTTGGATGCTATTATGCAAATTAATTTTGCTGTTTACCTGCTTTCAATATACAAGTTTAAGTATACCATTGAAAACAATTTCTCACGCATTTTTTTTGGAAAAGGCCGTTTTTTTTAGGCGCAGACGTAATGTTTTGCAAAAACTATCAAGATCAAGGATCGGTTTGAGAAAGATGTTTTCAGATGAAAAGCCGAGTTGTTTCAGGCTCTGAGGAATTTGATAGTCTGTTGAGCCTGTATGTATAAAAAAAGCCGCCGAGGTTCCGGCTTTTACGGCTTCGAAAATAACGTCATTTCCGTCTTTTCCTGGAAGGCGTATATCTATAATTACAGCATCAAAATGCTCTTTCGCCAGTGCCTCTAGAGCGTCTTCTCCTGATATCGTGGTTTTTACAATAAAACCATCATCCTCAAGATACGCACAAAGGCTAAACAGCAATCCTGGTTCATCATCCACAATAAGTATTTTTGATGGTTCATGACTGTTCATGCTCAGAAGAAATCCGGAAAAAAGTAGTGTTGTATGAAAAAGTCAGCACTGTTTTGAAATAACAATTTCGATAAAGTTGGTGTTAAAAAACAGGGAAAATTTAAGGAAATCTTTAACATATCTTCAATCTATACTAGAATTCTAACTGATATCCATGGAATAGTAATGAGTTTTTTCAGAGTACTCTATCTTTCTGCTGAAAAACAGAGAGCTTTATTCCTTCTCTTTTTATTGAAAGTAAATATAATCTACATAATTTTGTACCATTACCTAAACGTATTTGTGACCTCTATAGGGAGAGATAATGCAAGGTTTATCAAAGTCGCAAAAGGCTCGAATCGCTATCAGGACGTTTAAGGTTTTGGCTGATGCCTTAACTATTCGAGGATACTATAAGGTTTTTGGCAAAACCGGTTTACAGCTTGCTGGCGCGCTCAAGCTTTTCAGACCCGAGATCTATGGCTCCATGGGCGATTCGCGGATTGTAGAGTTAAAGGGGCTTGAATATGTGATTGATCGTTTACCTAGAGGAATAGAAAAATGTAATCGTATTATTTTGACAGCGCAGGAGGATTTCCAGGGTACCGCGTTTGAGGAAGTTGTGCCGCCGAAACGGCGAAGAGTATGCTACAAGGTTTCAGAAAAAGAAATGTGTTTTGTCATTACCAGGGGGCTTACGGAGATATATGATATTTTAACTCATATCACTTTCATGGGGATTGAATCGCAGAAAATCTCTCAGAGAATAGGTGATAAAGAGGGAGGTACAAGTCTTGAGTGGCTGGACCTGGAAAAAGCAATTGAACATGGGACAGAAAGGCTGTCTGGGGCAGCTCTTGATCAGGCAATCTGGAACCTGTCGATAATTCTCGGTCGTACGTATAGAGAAACAAGAGAATCCTACGATTATGTTGAGAGACATAAAAAAGAAGGGAACCACAACAGTGGATTTTTCCAGGTTATTTATAATCTAGGAAAACGATATCAGAATGAGCAGATAAGCGAAGAAGAGCAGCTTGCTGTCTATTTTACACCGTCCCTGCATGAAATGATCGAACATCACAAGTATGCGGCTTCATGGGCTGTCGGCGTGAAGGCAAAACTCTGTGATTTACAGTTACATAATAGGCCGGTGCACCTCATTAGTGCAAATATGCATTCCGTAAAAAACCTCCTCTATGGTGCTGTTGCGCTAAAAATCCATGGGAAGGAGAATCCCGATGATCTTTACGAAATGATCAGTGCCGCAAAAAAACACGTAGATATTGTTAATAAAGTTGCTGAACAATTTGGCTATACTTTTGTCCGAGATAAATCCGGTTCAAATATAGATGTCAATATAATTGATACAGCTAAAATCGACCTGGATGGTTTACGGCCGGAACTGGAATATGATCTTGAGTATATACAGAACCAGAAACCAGTTATTCTGGTGATTGATTACGCTTTTGGCACTCAGGCTTTTCAGATTATGGATGAGCTGCTTAATCCATATGTTACCGTACATGACGACGTCACGCTTGCACTGCACATTGAGTCAATTTCCGTGATGGGAAAAGCAGGAATTTTACCAGGAAATAAAGGTGATATCATGTTGGCAACAGCCCATGTGATGGAAGGTACTCCTCATAACTATATTGTTGATAATGATCTAAAAGTTTCCGATTTTGATGGGTCAATCGATGTCTATTCCGGGCCAATGGTTACGGTGCTCGGTACTTCTCTCCAGAACAAGGATATATTGGAAAGATTTCATCTTTCTTCCTGGGGAGCAATAGGCCTCGAGATGGAAGGGGCGCATTATCAACGCGCCATCAATGCTGCTATAATACAAGGGCATATTCCCAGTGATATGAAAATCCGTTATGCCTACTATGCTTCCGACAACCCACTGAAAAGTGGACAAACTCTGGCGGCTGGTCCAATGGGTGTGGAAGGAATCGCTCCCACTTACATGATAACCAGAATACTCTTGAAGAAAATAATGACCTCAACTCTGCAAAAAGCATGAAGAATCAGAGCCTTGCCAAGGTTTCGCCATGGTTGCTGGCTGCCGCTTGTACTCTTTTGGCGATTATTATAAGTGTTTTTGCGGTCAGCAATTATCAACGAGAAAAAAAGTTGATGACTGAATCATTGGTGCAGCAGGGCGCTACCATTGCCGGCTTTGTCATGTCAAGTTCAAGAGCCTCCTTACGGGGAAATTTACGCAGCATTCGTGTGACTATGGGGCAGTGGACAGATCACGTCCAGCAGGTAATGGACAACAGTACCGAACACCCCCGTATTCGATTCATGGCATTAGTTGATTCGGACGGACGTATTCTTGCCGGGACTGAACATGGGAAAAACGGCACAACAGTAGATCCTTCAACACGCACATTTCTTGATGGTGTTGATGGAATCGATGAATCAGTCAACTACAGGTTTACAGAAAAAAGCTTAGAATCAAAAGCGGTTTTCCAGGTCGCTGTCCGCTATTATCCTTTTGGGCAGAGAAATTTTATTCCAAGAGTATTCAGTCACGATTTGATGTCCAAAATGCGTTCAGAAAGCGGAAGACGTATGCGTGGAGCTCAAAGTGAAAACATGCTGAAACAGCTCGAAGAGATCAATAAGCAGAAATTCACTTTACTGATAGAACTGGATTTGGATGAGTTTAATACCGTTGTAAGACGGCAGCTTCTTCAAATAATGTCTCTTTCGCTGGTTATGCTTCTTGTTGGTGCCGGCGGTTGGTTTTCGTTGTTAACCTTGCAAGGACTGAAGGGATCACAAGTGCGGCTGAAACAGATACGTAAGTTCACGGATATTCTGGTGTCTTCGTTGCCGGTTGGCCTCATCGCAACAGATAACGATGGTAATATTCGTATTTTCAATCAATCTGCAGAGGAGATGGTCGGGGTTTCTGCTTCCAGGGTTTTGGGTAAAGATCCTCAAAAGGTTCTTCCCAGAGAGCTGGCAGATGAATTGAGTCAGAAAAATATCTCTTCAAACAAAGAAGAACAAAAAGAAATTCTGCTCGGGGAAGGGGAAAACAGCAAACGGTCACTTGTTACTTTGGCTCTTCCGGTGGTTGACAGTAAGAACCGTTTTGCCGGTAATACTCTTTTGATCCAGGATATCAGCAGAATAAAAAACCTGCAGCGAGAATTGAGGAGAAGTGAGCGATTGGCGGCCCTTGGAAAAATGGCTGCAGGGGTAGCCCATGAACTGAGAAACCCATTAAGTTCCATTAAGGGACTCGCCCTTCTGCTTAAGGCAAAAGTTCAAAAAGATCAGCAAGGAAACGATACTGCAGATATTCTGGTTCGAGAGGTTGAACGTTTGAACAGAAGTATCGGAGAATTGCTGGATTATGCAAGGCCTCACAAGCTTCAGTTGAAAAAGGTAAATATCTGTCAAGTTCTTGATAAAGCAATCTCACTGGTACATGCCGATTTGCAATCTCTAGAAATTGACCTGCAGAGCGAGTCAAACGGACAACATTATGTGTTGGGAGACAGGGATAAACTGAACCAGGTGTTTCTGAATCTTTTGCTGAATGCGATTCAGGCAATGAATGACGGTGGTATTCTACAGATACGTACTTTTGCAGAGGATGGGAGAGTTATCTGCCAGGTTGAAGACAGTGGATGTGGCCTTGATGAAGAGAATGTTGCAAAGGTTTTTGATCCATACTTTACAACCAAAAGCGATGGAACTGGCCTTGGCTTAGCCATGAGCGCCAAAATTGTTGAGGAACATTCAGGCATTATTGAATTCCGGAGCAGCATTGGGCATGGTACTGTTGTAAAAGTAAGCCTGCCTGCCTATTCTGAAGAAAGTTGAGGGGGGTCTCCCGGGCCGGTTTTTTTCTTGGAGGAAAAAAAAGATGTTATTTTTGTAAATAGACTTCTGATACCTCTCCAGAGCTTTGGAATGAGCCATATTGATAGAAGAAGGAACAGTACGAAGAGAAGAAGGAATACCAAAGGGTAATGCAAGGCCGCAAAGAGCCCTGCAATCACTGCCATATCTTCACTGACCGAAGCTGTCCAGTTACTGAAAGGTTCCGGGCTGGTGTTAATCAGCACCCGGCTGCCGGCCTTAACCATGTGGCTGGTAGCGGAAACCGTTCCGCCAAGAATGCCTGCAATAATGACCATTGCCGGGCTTACATCTCCAATCGCTCCTGCTGCTAACAGCACTCCGGCTGGAATACGGATAAAGGAATGCACGGTATCCCATCCGGTATCCACTCCCGGAGTTTTATCAACAAAAAATTCGACTATGTACATGAAAATAGCGGTGCCGATAACAAGAGGATCCTGCAGTACCAGGAGTTGTTCCGGCAAGACTATATTCCCTGTTGCTCCCATGATTCCAAGCATAGCGATGGTAGCATATAAATTGATACCGCTTGCCCAGGCCACTCCCATAGTAAGAGAGATCGTTGCAATTAATTGTTGATAGGGGTCCATGGTGCTCTCCCGACAGAGCTGGGTTGTTGTGAAATACCTTTTTTGTGAAATCTTTCTAAGGTATGCTAGCGTAGTCCCGAGCTACATCTTCATTTTGTCTGCACTGCTGTAATTTTAAGGTAATATCCAGAAAATTCAAATAACAAAGCTTTGTGAGTGGAATCGTCTGTGCGAATATTGTGATATGGTAGCTACTTTTATTGTTTTGGCTCAGCAAAGTTTTTGTTCAGAAAATCGCATTCAAGAGGAGAGAGATCAAGCTTCATCTCTACTTGACAGAGGAGTTCTCTACGTGTTTTTTCAGGATACTGCTCAGATAGTTCCGCCAGCAGGGTCAGAGCTTTTTTTAATTTGTCTCCTGGTACATGCATGACACTCATTTTGTGCTCCTTGTGCTGAAATTTGGTAATTTGGCCAATGCCGCTGTTGGTCGAGAATTCATTTTTCTACTCTTCCGGTTGTAATATAAGTCCTGCAAGAGGAGGCACCGTCACTCTGGTATGAAAATTCTGATGTGAAAGGGGCTCGGAGTAAACCGGAAAACTTTCACTGTCACAGGCATTGCTTCCTCCGAACGCAATGTCGTCGGAACAGAGAACTTTTCTGTAATTTCTGCCGGAGGGGAGTGGTATCTTGTAATCATAGAGTGTCTGTGGGGTAAAATTCAAGAGGCAGACAATATGATCATCGAAATTTGTTCCAAATCTTGCGAAAGAAATTATGGAATTCTTGCTGTCGCCAAAATCCAGCCATTGGAATCCTTGGATGTCAAAGTCATTTTGCCAGAGAGCAGGAGTGTTCTTGTACATGAGGTTAAGTTCGGCAAGAAAAATCATCAGTTTGCTGTGCAAAGTATTCTCTTCAAGTAAATGCCAATCCAGACTTCTTTTGCAGTACCACTCTGAGAATTGGCCGAACTCCCCTCCCATGAAGAGGAGCTTCTTTCCTGGATGGCACCATTGCAGGGTATACAATAAGCGAAGGTTGGCAAATTGTTGCCAGAGATCTCCGGGCATTTTGTTGATCAGAGAACTTTTCCCATGGACAACTTCATCATGGGACATGGGAAGAATGAAATTTTCAGAAAAGGCATACATTAACGAGAAAGTCAGATTATTGTGATGAAATTTCCTGTAAATGGGATCTTGTGAAAAATAGGATAAAGTATCATTCATCCATCCCATATTCCACTTAAAGCCAAAACCGAGACCGCCAAGATCGGCAGGTTTGGACACGCCGTAATAACTGGTAGATTCTTCTGCTATCATTAATGTTCGCGGGTATCGGTCATATACTATCGAGTTCAGATGTTTGAGAAACTCTATGGCTTCCAGGTTTTCCCTGCCGCCGAATTCGTTAGCAACCCACTCCCCATCCTTTCTGGCATAATCGAGATAAAGCATGGATGAAACAGCATCGACCCGCAGACCGTCAATGTGATATTTGTCTATCCAGAAGAGAGCATTTGAAATGAGATAGTTGCTTACTTCTTTCCGCCCGTAGTTAAAAATATACGTTCCCCACTCTGGATGAGCACCTTTACGAGGATCTTCGTGCTCAAACAAGGCAGTGCCGTCAAAATATGCAAGACTGTGACTATCCTTGGGAAAGTGGGCTGGAACCCAGTCGAGAATAACGCCAATATTGTTTTGATGACATTGGTCAACAAAAAACATAAAGTCTTCCGGGACCCCATACCGGCTTGTCATACTGAATGGGCCGGTGACCTGATATCCCCAGGATTCATCGAGAGGATGCTCCATGACGGGAAGCAGTTCGATATGTGTGAATCCCAGCTTTTTCACATGAGGAATGAGTTTGTCGGCTAACTCACGGAAAGTGAGGAATCGGTCTGGATCTGCCGGGTCACGCTGCCATGATCCTGGGTGAACTTCATATATCGACATGGGGCTGGAATACGGTACACTAGCGCTTCCGCCGCTCATCCAGTCGTGGTCATTCCATGTGTACCTGTTCAGATCTCTGACAATGGATGCTGTCGCTGGTCGCAGTTCTCCGTAAAATTGAAAAGGATCGGATTTAAGGAGAAGGTCATCATGTGAGGTTTTTATCTCGAATTTATACAGTTCGTTCTCGCCAATTCCTGGAATAAATAATTCCCAGATTCCACTGCTGCCAAGAGAACGCATAGCGTGCACTCTTCCGTCCCAGCCGTTGAAGTGGCCAACAACGGAAACCCTTTTTGCGGAAGGCGCCCATACTCGAAACACAGTACCGGCAACGTTGGCGATTGTTTTGAGATGGGATCCGAGGTGATCATAAAGCTGGTAGTTAGTACCGAAATTAAAAAGATAGGAATCGTCAGGAGCAAGCTGCGGCAGAAAGCGGTACGGGTCATTCCTCAACATGACAGTACCGTCGTGGAACGTAATTTTATATTGATAATTAAATGGTTGAAAATCAGGGTCTGTAAGAGCTTTTTTATCAACTTCAGCTACAAAAAGTCCTGCATGGTGACGTCGCTCCATGGGCGTTTCCCTGCCATCACAGAGAAGGTCGACTTTTTCCGCGTGTGGTTGGAACGTGCGCACTGTAGCAATATTGCTGGAAACATGTGGAAAATGAACTCCTAAAAATTCGAAGGGGTCATGGTGATCAGCGGAGATGATTTTTTCCAGAAGTTCGTTCATAATTTGTGTTAACGATTTACGGAGAGTTAGGTTGAATAGCTAAAAAACAGACATTGATATAGAGATATCGCTCCTTGTCTCATTTGCTGTAATATATGTTACTATATAGTTATGCATTATGCAGGAAAATGCAAAAATTCCATTTCAGATACCATTGAAATACCTGTCACGAAAATGTCTTCAAACAACAGGGGATGCTTGACTTGGTTTTAGGATCTTTGATAGAATTGGTGTGTGGGAGAGCGTGCGGATAAAACATCCCTTCACCTCTATACATTCTCTATCCTTGAGGTATGCTATGCAAGAAAAGAAATCTCCTGTGGTTGACTGGCTGACAGGATCGTTTTTAATTTCTACCCAGAATATGCCTGATCCTCGATTTGAAGAACAGGTTATCTACATTTGTGCTCACAGTAAAGATGGTGCCATGGGTGTGGCTGTCAATAAGCCAAACACCATGTTTACTCTAGCTGAAATATTGAGAAGCAGCCAGCTTCCCGTTCCAGAGAGCAAACTTCCCCCTGTATATATAGGAGGGCCGGTTGAGCTTGAGTCAGCTTTTATTCTTTTTTCTTCGGAATATAAAACAGACCACCAACTTGAAGTTAGTTCTTCAGTGTTTCTATCCCGGGAGACGAGAGTTCTTGAAGATATCGCCCATGAAAGAGGTCCGGAAAAATACCTTTTTTTGCTCGGATATGCTGGCTGGGGACCAGGTCAGCTGGAACGCGAACTGCAGGCTGATGGCTGGCTTACTGTTCCGGGGAATGACATGATTATCTTTGATACTCCTGACGAAGAAAAATGGCGAGCCGCCGCTATGCAGTATGGAATTGATATTTCCGTGTTTGGAGATGTGGTTGGTAGAGCATAATGCGCCCTGTTTTTCACCTGCTCTTCTGTCTCTAGATTCTGATTGGTATAAAAGTTCGCTGCTATACCCCTTTCGTCGCCTCAGATGAGAAAGTTCTGGTACCTTCAGCTTTTCACTTCGCTTGAAATGATTTGTCCAACCATGCTTTTAATGGTAGAGTCTCGATTTTTCCACGAGTAAAAATACTCTCAACAAAAGATTGACAGGCCGCAGATAACAGCCGGTCGAACGAGAAATATCTGGAAAGACAGATTTTTTTTACGGAAGAGAATAGTGTAGAGGTCATTACAAGCATGGAAAAGGTATTTGAATGCAAACGCTGCGGTTACTGCTGTCAGGGTGAGACAACGGTTTCATTAAGTCTGTCGGATCAGGAGAGAATGCTTGATTTTCTTAAGCTTTCCTATGAGGAAGCAATAAAGCAAGTCTGGCGTTGCACCGATGGTATTGTGCAAATGCAAACTGTCAATGGAGCGTGCATATTTTATGAAGATGGCTGCACAGTTCATCCAGCAAGGCCATGGAGGTGTCGTGAGTGGCCCCTGGTCCCGGCTATTTTAGCAGAGGAAAATAATCTCGAGACAATTAAACGTTCCTGCCCTGGAATGGGGAAAGATGTTACCTATGAAAGTATCTGTAAAGTGATCAGAGATGCAACAGACTCGAAAGAATAACCTTTTTTCTGTTTCAGCAAAACAAACTTTATACTACTAGTCGAGATCGCATGAGTGAGGCTCAGGGTATAAACTATCTAAAAGATATTTCAATAGTATACATATAGATGCACCAGTAAGATTGAGATGAAATATGAAATCCTCCTCCTGGGAAAAACAAAAAAAACCTTTCTTGTTGACGGTATTGATGAATATGTCTGGAGGCTGAAACATTATGCCGATGTGGCCTTGAAAACAATTAAGGTAAACAGGATTCAAGGAAATGATGAGGTCGTTAAAGAAAAAGAAGCGGATTTACTGTTAGGTAACCTTTTCCCGGGTACTTTTATTGTTGCACTGGATATGAAGGGGCACCAGTACACATCACGACAATTTTCTTCTCTAATTTCTGGTTGGGAGTTTACAGGAGTGAGACATGTATCGTTTGTTATTGGTGGTCCGCTTGGGCTGTCGGAAAAGGTCTTACGACAGGCGAAGTTGAAATTTTCACTTTCGAAAATGACTTTTACCCATGATATGGCCAGGCTTCTTCTACTTGAGCAGCTTTATAGAGCATATACTATAAAAGCAGGTGAAAAATATCATAAATAGTGAGTGGATTAGGAAATTACCCTTCCTGCTTCTTTCTGATGTTTTATATAGACGTCGAAACGACCGCTCTTCATAGCAATATGATGTGATGGTTTAACTGCTTCGCATATGGCTTTACCGCCTTTGGGCCGTTTTACGACAACCCTTTTATCGGCAATCTTGAAAGCAGCCGTGAAAAGATCGTGATGGTCATCGTCACTGCCGACGATGTATCGTATAACTCTCATTTCTTTTTTATTACAGGGGCTTTTTTTCCTGAATGGATACATGGGATCAAGCATTATTGTGTGTGGTGAAAACGGTAACTGCGAGAGAAAAGAAATCGAATCACCCCAGTGGAGTTGAAGATTGTTTTGCAGGAGACGGCCTACATCATTATCATTGATTGCCCTGTTTATTCCGTCCTGGAGCAAAGCAAATATCACAGGATTTCTTTCTACCAGAAATACCTTGCACCCAAGCAAAGCTAAAGTAACTCCATCTGTTCCTAAACCGGCGGTGACATCAGCAATAGTAGGCCTTCGTCCTGGTTTAATCCCGGCAGCTTTTGCAAGTGGACTTTTTACGGAAGCTGTCGAGAGACGTTTTGCTGTTATACTCCCTTTGCAGAAATCAACAGAAATCGGTTTTTCTTTTATCGGCGAAAAGTCTGGATTATGTTGAAGCTCAAGTCGATTATCTGTATATACGAGATGATATCTGTAGGTATTTTTCAGTGTTTTCTCAAGCGGCAGTCCAAGTTTTTCCGCGAGCTTAAGAACATATTCTTCATGTTGGGAGGAAAGGCGTGGAAGTATAATACAGGTATCAAAGGACTGTGACATTGCAGATTGTAGTAGAAACCAAGAGTTTTTAAATAATATGTAATATCGGCATAATATATCATGGGCGCTAAGAAAATGGAATCTAATATTGACGTAATTGCCATTATACCGGCACGATATCAATCGAATCGTTTTGAGGGTAAACCTTTAGCAGACATCTGCGGCAAGCCAATGATTCAGCACGTTGTGGAGAGAGCGCGAAAGGTTAAAATTGTATCACGCGTAGTTGTAGCAACAGACGACATTCGAATCGGTACGTGTGTCGAGTCATTTGGGGGTGAGTATGTTTTGACCCGGAATGATCATGTTTCTGGAACAGACAGACTTGCAGAAGCTGCTGAAAAAATAGGAATTTCAGAACATGATGTGGTGGTAAACATTCAAGGCGATCAGCCACTCTTTCCAGGAGAAGTCATCGATCAGGTTGCCAGGCCTTTACTTGAAGACCCGGCATTACCGATGTCTACTTTAATGTATAAAATTATCCGCAAAGAAGAAATTTGTGATCCTAATCATGTAAAAACAGTATTTGATAGAGATAATTATGCCCTCTATTTCTCCCGGTCTCCTATACCCTTTCAAAGGAATCCTGAAGATGGAGCAACGCCGACATATTATAAACATCTTGGTTTTTATGCGTATAGAAAAGGTTTTCTTCTATCCTTCGTTGCTTTGCCGGAAGGAGAGTGGGAGAGATTTGAAAAACTGGAACAGCTGCGCGCCCTCGAATATGGATACCGGATTAAAGTGATCCTGACGGAACATGACTCGATCGAGGTCGATACGCCTGAAGACTTGCTTCGAGTTGAAGCTTTTCTCAAGGCTCAGAAGAATATTTCAAGATAAATTGTCGGAAAGGCATGAATAGAGATAGTGAAAGCGACATAAAAAATCATCTGAGCAGTCTTTCCAGATGCTTTCTTTCTCCTTTGGATCTACTTCCCCACGCGGATATTAGGGAGAAATGTATTGATCTGGTTTTAAATGGTATTCCAGGAAATGCCGATCACTCTATCATAACGCACTTTCATAAATTACGGCAGTTTCTGTTGGAAAGCAGAGTAAATCAAAGCAGGGTAGTGGTCTTCGGCGGAGGAACCGGTCTCTCCAACATTATTGGTGGGGATAGCCGGTTGAGTTCGTGGGCAAAAGATCCTTTTTCCGGATTGAAGGAAGTTTTCCCCAGGACTCGATCTGTTGTTTGCGTGACGGATGATGGGGGCTCAACTGGAGAGTTGATTAAAGATTTACCCATAGTTGCCTTAGGAGATATCCGCCATGTGCTGCTTTCCTCGGTACAGCTGCACCTACTCCAGAAAAGGTACAGTATCACTGCAGGAGAAGCAGAAAAAGTAGCATCCGGTCTTGCTGAAGTTTTCAATTTCAGATTTTCTGAAAATGAAATATGTCAGGATCGTGCTGCAGGACTGCTCCTGGCAGAAAAAGAACATTTTCCACTGCAGTTAAACGAATATCTTTCGTCATTACTGGAAGCACTATTTACTGATATACGGCTGAAGAGAACCCTTTTACGGCCGCATTGTTTCGGTAACCTTCTTCTCGCTGCAGCGATCTATAAGAATATTCCGCAAGAACTGACGAACTCTAGGATGGAGCGGAAGAGAGAAATAGTCTCTCGAGCTTTTTCCAGTGGGATAAATGAAGTTTCCGGGGCTCTCGGCGCGATTGAAAGAGCTGTATTGCCATGTACCACGACACCGGCGCAGTTACGCCTGTGTTATACAAACGGAGTTGAAGCAACCGGAGAGAGTAAGTCAGGCGAGGCGGAGAGAGGGTATCCGGTAGACAGAGTGGTGGTGGACTTTTCAGATAAAGTTCATGTCCCTGAAACAATATTTGCTGATATTGCAGCAGCAGACATACTCATATTAGCTCCAGGTAGTTTATACAGCTCAATTATACCCATCTTTCAGGTCCCAGGGATAGCAGAAGCAGTGCGAAATAACCATCGCGCCCACAAACTGCTCATTTCAAACCTGTGGGTACAGGCTGGTGAAACTGATATCGCCATATCTGATCCTGACCGGAAATTTCATGTATCAGATATGATCAGAGCCTACGAAAGAAATATACCTGGAGGGACGCGAGGGTTATTTTATGAGGTTTTATGCCTTTCTTTGAAAGATGTGCCTGCCTCAATTATCCAGAATTATGCCTTGGAAGGCAAAATACCAATCTATCTCGACAGGAAAATCGTATGCAGGCAGGGATATTTACCGGTTGAATGTGGTATTTTTTCTAAGAATGCTCTGGCAGAGCGAGGTGTCATACAACATGATCCGGCAATTCTGGCGCAGGCTGTAAAAACCGTCTATACAGCCTCCCGTCTTTTTGGTGGAACAAAAGGCGCTGGAAATGCTGCTGCTGTGTCGCAGGAGGAAAAAAATCCACAATGTGGTACCGGCAATACACGAAAGACACCTTATCCATCGCGAAAATATAGGCAGCTTAATGAATGTATTGAGCAGTTGCCCGTCTCATGCGCCAGATTTGCTCAAGATAAGGGCCGGCTGAACAACTTGAAGACCCAGATTGTGGAGATAATATGGAAACATCGCGACATATCCACAGTTCATCTCGAACAGATTAAAGGACTGGTATGTATTGAAAAAGATAAATGGAAAAGAGAGCAGGTATGGGATAAAGTCTATTCTTTTTTTGATCCGGCAGATTCCTACGTAAAAATACGCGCCGACCAACTGGCTGATCCCCGCAAACTCGAAACAGCGATTCTCATAGCCATTGGTCAGTCTCTTCTTGGTAATTACGCTGCAAGAAAAAAAATGGACGATGTCGTGGTCGGCGGTAATAAGGTGGGGAAGATCTATCATCTCTATCTGCGGGAGAGGAACGAAATTCAATCCTTTTTCTCAGCGGATGAACTAGATATGTATTTGCATTTTTCCAGAATGCATCCTGCCGATCGAAATAGAAATCATTACACACGTCTTATCAGCGGTAATGAAGGATTTACACCTCCCGGGGTACTGATGGGCCTGACTTTTGCCTGGTATCTCGATAACAGGCTGGCTTCACATATTGAGTATAAAATGGCGCTGATGAAAATTCATAAATCTGATCTAATTCCAGAGCAATTGAAGATGCTGCATCGCCGCAACTCAATTGTCGGTTTTTTCAGAGACTGCATATTTTCTCGATAGGTTGTGAAAAAGCAGACAGATTGTATGTTTGCTATTTCTTTTTTTTATACATCATCAACACGATTCCGATGATGAACATCGGTAACCCGATAAATGGCTGGTTATTGTGCATAACAGCCAATGCCAGCATTGCCAAAAGTAATCCTGCGATAGTTTTTTTCATGTTGCCTCAGATATTCTGCTGCCTATCATGTGCTGAGCAACAGAAAAAGTGTTTTATCCGATTTAATATTCTAGTTCAATTTTACGCCACAGCAGCTTCAGACGTTTTTCCGAGACTGGTACAGCTGTCTTTATTTCCGGGGAAAAGAGAGAAACCCGCATCTCCTGGAGGAGTTTTTCATATTCCCCGATCATTGTTGCCAGCTGCTGGGAAGCCCCTTGTTTTTTGTCTTTTACTAGTGTCAGGTTTTTCTCGTAAGGAGCTATGACAGCAGCTTTTTTCTCATCTTTGGCGGGGTCTGCATGTGCTCTGTTGATACGTATAATAAGAGATTTTAAATATCTTTCACAATCTTCAAAATCAAGCAGCGTGCGTATTTGCAAAAAGTCAGGCGGAATAATTTCTTCCAGCCTTTCTTGGTATTCAACATATCTTTCTCCAATGAGGATCCTGGATTGTGATGCCAGCTTTTTATGCCTGCTTATTTCATTCTGAACTTCTCTGCGGAGGCGCAGCAGTGAAAGAATTTTGTCAGATATATCCCGACCGGCAGAGAACAATGAGGTTTTTTTGATTGCATCAATGTTTTTCTGAAAGATTTGCAATGTTGGAATTTTCCCGTCATGATTTTTGAATAACGTATCCATAATAAAATCCAGCATGGATTGTATGCCTATATCCTTTGTTGCGAAAACCTCAAAGAACCATAACGAGGACGGACCTGACAAGGATGTGTTGCAGTATTTTTTTAAAAGGGCATATTGCTGCGTAAAATGCAGTCTGTAAAGAAATCGTAATCCCTTTTGATTTTGAGAAATAGCTGTAGAACGATCAGGCAAGAAACGCAAGGTGACCATCGCTTTTTCCGGGAGGGGAGTAATGGCAGGGTAGAGATATCCTGCTATTTCGTCTTCTTTTGTAAAAAGAGGGATTTCGGTCGGCAAACAATCAAAATCCCAGGTTCTGGTTTCCAGTTTTTTCCATTCCTCGATTGTGTGACGATCTTCTCTTGAAGCGTTTTTTTTAGAGACAGGAGAATCAATCTTCTTTCGAGCCAGGAGTTGTGAAAAATCTCTGCTGCAGAGAAACTCTTTTCCAGAAATGTCATACAGCAGAAAACACATCTGTAAATGTTTAGGTAATTGCTCCGGCCAATCAGATTTTTTCACGGTTATTTGAAAATGTTTATGCAGTGAAGACTCAAGTGCACCAAAAAATGAGCCTTTATAAATATCTACATCATCTAAGATTTTATCAACGGCAATATTGATCGGTACCAGATGTCTACGTATTCTTTTGGGCAACCCTTTAAGGAGAAATGTTATTTTTTCCTGTAAGAGTCCTGGAACCAGCCATTCAAAAATTTCAGGACGAAGGGTATCTGCCAGTGCAACCGGTATCCTCACTGTGACCCCATCACGATCACTTGCCGGGTCAAAGGTATATTCAAGTCTAAAGCTATGCGATCCTACCTGCAACGAGGATGGGAAGTCAGCAAGCTCACTTCCGGAAGGTTTCCGTGTGACTATGTCATCTTCCGAGAGAGTGAGAATGGTCTTGTTTCGTTTTTTTTGTAAAAATCTGTTGAGTGAAAACCGGTCGAAGACGGTTTCAGGCAATTTTTCGTTATAAAATTGGAATATGACCTCATCATGCACAAGAATATCTCTTGCGCGCAGCCTGTCTTCAATGTCTGTCCAGGACGTTAACAGTTTTATATTTGCTTCAAGAAAGAGATAATTACCGGTTAGGTTACCCTCCACTAAAGCCTGTTGGATAAAAATATCTCTGGCGATTTTTCGATTTGCCTCATTTGTATTGCCGAAATTGACTTTTCTTGATGGAATGATCGGCAAACCAAAGAGAGAGACCTTTTCGTCGGCTACAATACGTCCGGATTTTTTATGGTAGCGAGGGTTGCTCCAACTGTACCTACACAAATTTCCGCCAAGAGCCTCAAGCCATTCCGGCTGAATTGATGCGACATTAAGGGCATAGAGCCTGTTTGTTTCGAGAAAAGAAGAGGCAACTATCCAGGGCGAGCCTGTTTTGAACTGTCCGGATCCTGGGAATACCATGAGTTCTTTTCCGGAGGCACCCAGGTAGAGGGTATTTGTTTTTTTCATGGCAATGTTACGCAGGAAACCCGAAGCTAATGATTTGTGTATATCATCATAGGAA
This sequence comes from Desulfopila sp., assembly GCA_036350815.1. Classification (GTDB taxonomy): domain Bacteria; phylum Desulfobacterota; class Desulfobulbia; order Desulfobulbales; family Desulfocapsaceae; genus Desulfopila_A. The sequence continues at coordinate 9,821 of JAZBNU010000371.1, read as the reverse complement.
GCATCTTGTTCGTTGATGGTAAAGTGACTAAAAGATTGTAGTATCCTGTTCATCTGGCTATGAAGATCGATCCACTCACGCATCCTTTGAAACGAGAGATAATGTCCATGACAGAACTTTTTCAGCCTGGACCAGGATGTTTTTCCTTTCACGGCATGAAATCTATTCCAGATGTTCAGGTACGTCAGGAAATCGGAGTGCTTGTGAAGAAACTGTTCATGGGCAGAGTCTGCCTGTTGTTCAAAGTCAGCCGGACGGACTCGCGGATCCTGGATTGCAAGCACGGTTGCAATGATCATGATTTCTCTAAGACAGTTGTTTGTGTTAGCCTCTATAACAATGCGGGAGATACGGGGGTCGATAGGCATGCGGGCCATTTTTCTTCCATTGGCTGTCAACGTCCGATTGTGGTCTATAGCACCTAACTCCTGAAGCTGGTTGAATCCCTCATTTATGGCTGAAGACTGTGGTGGATCAATGAAAGGGAAGGTAAATGGGTCGCCAAGGTCGAAAGAGAGCATTTGCAAAATGACTTCGGCAAGATTAGAGCGCTTGATTTCAGGTAGAGTATATTCCTCGCGATCAAGATAATCCTGCTCATCAAAAAGACGTATACAGATTCCGGGCCCAATTCGACCGCAGCGTCCTTTGCGCTGATCACAACTGGCACGAGATATTCTCTGGATAGGAAGACTGTTTGTTTTCGCCCGGAAGTTATAGAAGGCCATTCTTGCCAGGCCAGTATCGACAACATAGCGGATCCCGGGAACTGTTATGGATGTTTCCGCAACGTTTGTCGCAATTACAATTTTTGTCTGTTTTCCTGAGTGGAATATCTTTTTCTGGTCAGCAGAATGTAATCTTCCGAAAAGTGGAAGAATGGCAGCATTTTTGATTTTTTTCTTTAGAAGATCAACGCAATTTCGGATATCTCTTTCGGAAGGGAGAAAAGCGAGGATGTCTCCAGGAGGTTCGTGGGAGTAGATCTGCGATATAGCATCGACGCAGCTTTCAATATAATTTTCAATTTCTCCATATTTATCGGGAAGTGGTGGACAATATCGCACTTCCACTGGGTAGGTTTTTCCTGGGATTTGTACAATGGGAGCATTATTGAAATGTTTGGAAAAAGCATCTGTGTCAATGGTTGCTGAAGTGATGATTATTTTCAGGTCAGGTCGTTCATTGCAAATATTTTTTAAATGGCCCAGCAGGAAATCGATATTTAAGGACCTTTCGTGTGCTTCGTCAATTATAAGAAAATCGTATTCCTGCAACAATCTGTCATTGCGTGATTCTGCAAGCAAAACCCCGTCAGTCATGAATTTTATACGGGTTGCATCACTGGTAGAATCCCTGAAACGGATCTTATAGCCAACAACCTGACGGTATTGTTCCAACTCATCAGCAACACGTGCTGAAACAGTTAACGCCGCAATTCTTCGAGGTTGGGTGCAGCCGACTCTGCCTCCTGATGTAAGAAGAAGCTCCAGGCACATCTTGGGGAGTTGCGTGGTCTTTCCTGAGCCGGTATCGCCCGCAACAATAATCACTTGGTGAGCCGTGAGGGCTTTGAGTATATCTTGACGTTTCTGTGAGACCGGAAGAGATTCAGGGTAGTTGAAATCCATGAAAAAAAGAGATAAGATAGATATTTTATGATATTAAGATAAGATCGAACTGAAAAAGTTTAACATACTATCACTCTTTTCGTCAGTGAAAAACAAGGAGCTTTTATGATTGTTAGAAAGGCGGTCATTCCGGTAGCAGGACTGGGAACCAGATTTTTACCTGCAACAAAGGCCATACCCAAAGAGATGCTTACAATTGTCGACCGACCGACTATACAGTACATTGTTGAAGAGGTGGTTGCATCGGGCATTGAGCAGATTATTTTTGTTACCAGTGAAGGCAAAGCCGCCATTGAAAATCATTTTGACTATGATTTTCAGCTCGATTCGATTCTCCGGGAAAAGAAAAAAATTGTTCTTGGTGAAGAGCTGAACATGATATCCAATCTTATCGATATTGTCTCAGTTCGTCAAAAGAAGCCACTTGGACTTGGACATGCTATCTGGACCGCGCGCCATGTTGTCGGAGACGAGCCCTTCATGGTATTGCTGGGTGATGACCTCGTTTTGAGCAAAATACCCTGCGCAAAACAGATGCTTGCCCTGTTTGACGATGTGAAAGAGTCCATTGTTGCAGTTCAGAGGGTCCCTGCCGATCAGACCTATCAATACGGAATAGTAGAAGGGGAAGAAAACGGCCGTGAACGTACTCACAAAGTTTCCCGGCTGGTGGAAAAACCTGCGCCGGGAACCACTGATTCCGATATGGCAATTATAGGTAGATATATTTTAATGCCGGAAATTTTTGAACTGCTCGGAAAAACAACACCTGGGCATGGTGGAGAAATTCAGTTGACCGACGCTCTACTAGCTCTTTCAAAAAGGCGTCCGATGTATGCCTATGAATTTGAAGGAACCAGATATGATGCAGGTGATAAACTTGGATATCTTAAGGCTATAGTTGCATTTGGCCTGAGGCATACAGAACTTGGTGCCGATTTTAAAGCGCATCTCAAACAGGTAGCAGCCGATTTATGACATATTTAGAGGTGGCTGTCGCGGCGCCTCTTCTTTCAACCTTGACCTATCTTCCAGTAAAAGAAACTCCTGCGGAAAACGCTTTTGAAGCGGCGAGTTACATAGGTCATCAGGTTCTTGTTCCCCTGGGACGCCGCACTGTTACAGGATATGTCCTGAGTTGTCGGTATCCTGAAGAAACCGGCTATGCGATTAAAAATATACGGGAAGTTGTCACTAAAGAACCACTGTTTCCAAGTAACATGGTTTCTTTTTTTCGCTGGATTGCTGAATACTACCAATCTCCTATCGGTGAGGTAATCAGCACGGCAGTGCCGGCGGGGATGAAGAGGACATCGAGGAAAATCATTCATCTTAACAAGAAGGGGGCTGGAGAAGAAAAAATTATAGGAGTGGTCGGCAGTCCTCTTCCGCAGTGGGTTGAGAAACTTCTGAACCGTAAACAATTAACTGCCTCTTTCAGTAAAAAAATTCTCAGCAATCCTCCTGACAGAAAACTGATTAAGATTCTACAGAAACAGGGGCTTATAATCATTGAGGATGAAATTTCGGGGCAGACTGTCGGGGATAAGTGGGAAACATGTTATTCTTCGAGTTATTCTCTCAATATTCTGTCAAGTGATGCATCAACAGAAACAGAAGAACTGAAAGGTTTCAGCGACTTTCTAAGCCATACATTCCAGAAAGATTTTAAACTTTCAGAAATCAAGACTCTCTATTCGTTTGCTAAAAATAAGCGGAGCAGCAACGACACGGTCCCTCAAAAAGACATTCTCAGGTTTTATAAGGGTGGCGGGAAGGCTCTACAGGAACTATGCAGGCAAGGCATTCTCAAGAAGATATCCAAAAGGATATATCGAAACCCTTTTGGAGAAATTCCCTCTGAGCTCAATAGACCGGAAAAGTTAACTTCTGACCAGGATAAAGCTCTTGATGTCATAGAGAAAAGCATCAAGAACGGTACTTTTCCAACTTTCCTTCTTCACGGCATAACCGGAAGCGGTAAAACCGAAGTCTACCTTCGAACTGCAGAGCGTACTCTTGATCTGGGAAAAGATGTTCTTGTCCTGGTTCCTGAAATAGCTTTGGCAACTCAGCTTGAGTCCCACTTTGTTTCTCGATTCGGTCAGAGAATAGCCGTATTGCACTCAGGTCTTTCCAGCGCACAGAAATATGACCAGTGGTGCCTCGCCGCATCTGGGAAGGCGAAAATAGTGGTTGGAGCGAGATCAGCCGTATTCGCGCCTCTGGGCAATCTCGGTCTCATAATAGTAGATGAGGAACATGACAGTGGATTTAAGCAGGATGACGGTGTTAAGTACAATGGCCGAGATCTTGCCGTTTTGCGTGGAAAGATGCAGAATTGTCCTGTTATTCTCGGCTCAGCCACACCTTCCATTACCAGTTTTTATCATGCCGATACTGGTAAATACCATCTTCTCACCATGGCAAGCCGGGTTGGCGGCAGTAAACTCCCCAGTGTCAGGGTGATCGATCTTAACAAGGAAAAATCGAGCATAAGCAAGAGCGGATTCCACACTCTGTTTCTGAAAGAATTGCAGTGCAATCTGCAAAATGCAGAACAGAGTCTAGTCCTGCTCAATCGCAGAGGTTTCTCATCCTCCCTCATATGCACCTCATGTGGTACATCTGTTCAATGTAAACACTGCAATGTCACGTTAACATACCATAAACAGAAGACGGCCTTAGTATGCCATTACTGTGGATATTCAGTCAATTCTCGACTCATCTGCGAAAACTGCCATTCTGAAAAACTTGTACCAATGGGAGCAGGTACGGAACGGATAGAAGAAGAGTTGTCACATTTTTTCCCCGAGGCCAGGATTGCACGACTGGATTACGATACTGCTCGAGACAGACGTGCTTTTTTAGGCATTCTGCAAAAAATGCGCAACAGGGAAATAGACATCCTTGTAGGAACACAGATGATAGCAAAAGGGCATCATTTCCCTTATGTAACTTTTGTTGGAGTAGTCTGGGCGGATGGTGGTCTTAATATGCCGGATTTCCGTGCTGCGGAAAAAACATACCAGCTTCTCTCTCAGGTAACAGGGCGGGCCGGTAGAGGAGACTTAAGTGGAAGAGTGATAATACAGACTATGTGCCCGGACCACTATGCCATCGAACTGGCCAGGAAACACCAATACAGCCAGTTTTTTCAAAAAGAAGTGCAGATCAGGCAACGACCCGTTTTCCCACCATTTGTGCGTTTAGCCTGCTACAGGGTTACAGGTGAAAGTGAATATCACGTTCGCAAATCTTCTGAAAACGTTGCCAGGGTGTGCAGAACTTTTCACAGAAAGGGGCAGGGTGTACTGCATGTCTTGGGGCCGGCACCATCACCACTTGAGAAAATCAAGGACATGTATCGATGGCAGGTTCTTCTTAAAGCCGGCCATACTCAAGTTTTTTCCGAAATTGGAAGGTTAATATCCGTCAGGGAGAAAGAGATAGTGACAGGTAAAACCCGTCTCTCTTTGGATATTGATCCTGAAAATATGATGTAGCCTAAAGGTGGCTCAGGAAGTGCTAAAGAGATACTGGAGTGATTGCAGATTGTCATCTAGTTCAAGATACAGGATTTGAGCAAGACAGTTCAGGATGACAATAGCGTTTCTGTCGGCATCCAGTTTGCCCGCTTCCTTAATTCGGCTTAGCATTCCTCTGTTAACTTCTTCTATTTGTTTGTAGTAGGTCCTCACTTTTTCGAGTTGAAAATCACCTGTCTTAGTATTGAGGTGAATAAAGAATTGTCTGAGAAGGTAGACGGAAACCGATCTGAACATAGCTTCGTCAATTGTGGCAAAAGGAAGGTGGAATCGTGCCATTGGTTTCAATATATGCATTACAGGACAACCGCTGGTTGCCATGATAAGTCCCATTATTGAACTGAGTCCTTCCTGGACGATTGTATCTTTGGATATGGTCCTCTCTGCCGTCACACAGCTGACATGACAAGATTCATATGAGGCGGTATCTGTGAATTCCTTTACGAGCTCTGAGAGATTTGCTGCTATTGGACAGTAGGTATTCTGATCGAGAGAAAGGGGGCAGTTGGGACATTGTCTATATGACAGTTTAGACCAATCGGCCCATTGTGGTTTTCGTTGAACAAGCAGCAAAGTATTGTGGTCTATCTCTATGGTGAAATTTTTCTTTTTTCCGTTGCGGAAAGTGAAAATATATTCATACCGGAGTAGTGCCATTTGAATACCTTGCGGTTTGAGTTGTGCCGACAGTTAATACATTAATTTACCTTTTTATAGCTCCAAAGGAAAATCCCGCGAGCATGGTACTGCCCAACTAGAAAGAATACCATTTTTTCTTTGCCTCGTATATACACGTCTGGTTACGGCCCTTTTCCTTAGCTGTATAGAGTGCATTATCAGCTTTGTTGATCATGTCGTCTTTGTCGAATTTGTCTTCTCTGGCTGGTCTGCAACTGGTGATTCCGAAACTGGAAGTGACAAAATAATCCTCTTTTCCATCTGTAAAGGCAGTTTCTTCTATGGCAGTGCGAAGCTTTTCCGCTACGGTGTATGCTTCACTGATATCTGTTTCGGGGAGAATTATGACGAATTCTTCACCTCCATATCGAGCCAGGATGTCATAATTTCGGAGAAGTTTTTTAATGGTTTTGCAAAATTCTTTAAGAACGAAATCTCCTGTCTGGTGTCCATAAGTATCATTAAAAGTTTTAAAATTGTCTATGTCAGTGAGAATTAACGAAAGATGCGAGTCATTACGTTCTGAACGACTGATTTCTTCATCAAGGCTGTTTTGAAAATAGCGGTGGTTAAATACCTCTGTAAGGCCGTCAATATTGGCGAGATTATCTAGAATTCGATTTTTTTCTTCCAATTCTTTTGTAAGATTTTCCAGGGTGATTTTCGTCTGAATAAGCTGTTTGTTCATTTGATCGTAGTCAAGATTAAGAAGGCTGAGGCGAATGTTGGCCTCTTGCAGAATTTCCTGGATTGAACGGGTATTTTTGATTTTCAGGCCAAAATATTTGCCGGCCATTTCCACCTGATTGTGGATATCTTCAAGAATGGCTTCAATGTCAGCGGGCTTAAGCTTAAGCAGCCTTTTTGCTTCTGTACGGAACCTGCTGTGATAATCTTCAGGTGTTGTAGAATATAATATGTTTATGAGAATATCAGAAAGATAGACAGCACTGGTTGTTTGCCTGATTTTTAAATCATTGCCGTCATATTGTTCAGGATCATGATGATGGAGTATAGGTAAAAGCAGTCCTTCCGGGAATCCCCAATGTTTAGCAACTTCGAAACCGATATATGTGTGATTTGCACCTATGATACGTTCCTCTGCAAGGATGGTGTCGTGCTGGTTATCAACGACTTCTTCAAGGATTTCATTATATTTTTCAGAAAAAGTTCTGGCAAAAATGAGTTCACCCAGGTTTTGCAGCAGACCACTTATGAAGATTTCTTCAGTGTTGGAGTTTTCTGCTTTTTCAAGGATCAGTTTTGCTCCGACAGCCAGGGCCAGTGAACGCTGCCAGAAGAGCTCAAAGTTAAAACGACTTGTCTTTTTTCCTGATTTAATTGAGAGAAAAGAGAAGGAGAGGACTAGACTTCTTACTGCATTTGTTCCTAAAATTGAGACAGCCTGGTGAATTGAGCCTATCTGCTGCGGAAAACTATAGAAAGCTGAATTTGAAACCTTGAGTATCTTAGCCGACAGCGAAATGTCTTTTGATATGAGCTCTGCGATATCAGATAAAGTTGTATCTTCTCTTGACGTAATCGATATTAATTGGGACGCTACCGTCGGCAGGGTGGGCAACTCTTCAGAACGCAATACTTCTTTGAGTATTTCTTCTACTTTCATAATGGCCCTCGCATGTGCTTTTGAAGTATAAAAGGAAATAGGACAAGAATAAAACCTTATCTACAACCAAGCAAGCAAAGAAACAATAAAATCTCAGATAGGATCCACCACTTCCGGATAGGCACAAAGCTCATCCTGGTAATTTGTGAAGGACAATGTATCACCGCGACTGAGTATATAGTCGGGAGTCAAAGGTACTTTTCCCTTTCCTCCTGGAGCATCAAGCGCAAGGGTTGGTATGGCCATACCGGAAATATGTCCGATAAGACCTTTCATAATTTCTATTCCTTTCGATGTCGGGGTGCGAAAGTGATTCGTACCGCAGGTCAAATCAGCCTGAAAAAGGTAGTATGGGCGCACACGCATTTTCAACAGCTGGAGCATTAATTGGCGGATGGTTGCGATATTATCATTTATCCCTTTTAGAAGCACTGTGTGATTCCCCAGTGGAATTCCAGCGTCGGCGAGAAGGCTGCAGCAGGTGACTGCCTCAGGGGTTATTTCCAAAGGATGATTAAAATGAGTGTTTATGTAGAGTGGATGGTATTTCTTTAAAATATCGACAAGATCAGCAGTAACCCGCATCGGAAGAGCACAAGGGACCCTGGTGCCTATGCGGAGGACTTCGATAGATGAAATCCTTCTTAGGTTCCATAAAATTCTATCAATTTGCTGATCTTCAAGGAGCAGGGGGTCGCCACCGGAAAGTAAAACTTCACGGATACTGGGAGTAGCGCGGAGATATGCATATCCCTTTTCAAGCAGTTGTTGTGTGATGACCATTTTCTCGGTACCGACTTTTCTTTTACGGGTGCAGAAGCGGCAGTACATAGCGCATTTACTGCTGACCAGAAAAAGAGCCCGGTCTGGATATTTGTGTACAAGGTTGGCAACAGGACTCAGATATTCTTCTCCGAGAGGATCAGCAATACAGACGGTGTCTTGAAGTTCCAGAGGACTTGGAACAACTTGCAACCATAGTGGGGAACCATGTTTTTTTATCAAATCCAGGAAATATGGATTTATGCGCATTGGGAAAGTTGCTATAACTTCTTCCAGCATCTTATTATTGCAATTTAAATGCTTTTTAAGATCGTTGAAAGTTGTTACACTCTGCGAAAGTAAATTCTGCCAATTTTTCATGAACATTATTATGCGGTTTTTGTAAAAAATGTCAATGAACTACTTTGGCACAGTAAAATTGGTAATTGATCATCGAGGTTTTTATTTATGGCGACAAATCAATACAGATTTAAATATGATGAGTATGGAAATACCAGGGAAATTCTCGTATATGAAAGTGGATCTTCAGTACATGCCATCAGTTTTGTGAATAAAGGTACCGCATTTAATGTAAAAGAAAGGAAGATGCTTGGCCTTGAAGCTGTTTTGCCGCCTGCTGTAAGGGACCTCGAAAGCCAGGTAGAGGCTACGAAAAACAAGGTGGACTCCCGTACGGATCCTGTTGAAAAATTCCGCTTTATCCGCGAATTGTTTGATCGAAACGTTACACTTGCCCATGCGGTAATAGAAAGTGACATAGAAAAGTATATCGGAATTATATATACTCCAACGGTTGAACTGGCCGTTCAGCAGTATTCATCCATGTTCAGGAAAGCAAACGGTATTTATTTGTATCCCGGTAATATTAATGAGGCGGAAGATATTTTACGGAGATATGCTCATCGTGATATACGTGTAGCGGTTGTCACCGATAACCAGGGTGTTCTTGGAGTTGGCGACCAGGGGGTTGGAGGAATAGCAATCTGTCTCGGCAAACTCATGCTCTACACGCAGGGCGCAGGGATCGCACCTTGGCATTGCCTTCCAATATCACTGGATGTAGGAACCAATAACAGGACACTGCTGGCCGACAATGAATATCTTGGCTGGCGGCATGAACGCCTTCAGGGAGAAGACTATCTGAGATTCATTGGCAAATTTGCTAGGGCTTTTCGGAATGTTTTCCCTCATGCCCTTTGTCAGTGGGAGGATTTTTCCAAGCAAAATGCGTTTTCTACCAGGGATGCATTTATTGATGAGCTCATATCGTACAATGAAGATATCCAGGGTACCGGTGCTATAGTTCTGGCATCTATATTTTCTGCCATGAAGATAAAAAGGGAAAAACTGGTTGATCAGGTTTTTGTAATTCATGGCGCAGGAACCTGTGGGATAGGTGTTGCCGAACAGATTGAACTGGCACTCATTGATGAAGGACTCAGCAGCGATGAAGCCAAAGATAGAATTTTCGCAGTTGACTCCAAAGGGCTCATCACCGATGAGAGACAGTGTGATCTCTATAAACGTAAATATGCAAAAAACCCTGAACGATTC
>JAZBNU010000370.1:0-7790 GCA_036350815.1 Desulfopila sp. | reverse complement strand
TCTGCCCCTCACCCCTGTCAGTGGTGCGATGCATGTAGCCGAACGCCTGCGCAAGGCCATAGCGGAGCAGTTGTTTTCATTTAGAGGAGAAACAGTATCCGTTACCGTCAGTTTTGGAGTTAGCGGGATTGATGACTGGCTCGAACTGGCCTCTGTGTCTCATGAGACCATCCTGAACAGTGCTGATTCGTATCTCTATCAGGCTAAAAATGGTGGCCGCAACCAGTGTGTTTCCGGACCGGTAATGGTTTCTGCAAAGAAAATTATGAGCTGAGGTAGATTGATAAGAAATTCCCTCTACCCCCATATTTCATGAAAAAAATCTGATAAAAGTTGATATTCAAAATGATTTCAAGCCATCTCGAGCCGTGAAATATGAGGGAAAGTGTTTTTTTTATCTGATTACGTATACTCCTCAGCTATGATCTCTTTCTTCGGGAGACAGATCGGAGTCTGCGCTTACCTTTTTTTCACGTTGTTTTGTGAAAATAAATCTGTCTCCCGTATTCACTGGGTGTTCTGCCGGGGTACATGAAGAGGAGGTTGTCAGTGGAATATGATGCAGTCATAGTAGGAGGAGGAGTTGCCGGTCTTGCATGTGCAAGGGTACTGGAACAGAGCAGACGATCCTATCTTCTTGTTGAGGCATCTGATCAGCTTGGTGGCCGGATACAAACCGATATTGTAGACGGTTTTCAGCTCGATCACGGTTTCCAGGTTCTGCAGACCGGGTATCCGGACGTGGGGCGCTTTCTTGATCTCGATGCTCTCCAGCTGCGGAAATTTCCAGCCGGAGTGGTCGTCAGGTTTGAGGGACGTTTTCACACCATAGCAGATCCCAGGTATCATCCTCGTCATGTGTTTTCCACCATTTTTTCTCCTGTAGGAACCGTCAGGGACCGGATTGCCATGTTGAAACTGGCGCGTCAGGTCGGCAACCTCTCTTTTGAAGAGATTTTTGACCAGCCTGAAGAAAAAACCAGCGTGTATTTACAGAGCTTTGGCTTTTCGTCGCAATTTATCCAGAGTTTTTTTGTGCCTTTTTTCGCCGGGGCGTGCCTGGATAGAAAGATTACCGCTTCCAGCAGAGTGCTGAAATATGTTTTCCGCCTTTTTTCCATGGGGGATGCAGCCTTGCCTTCGGGGGGAATGGGAGAGATTCCCAGGCAGCTCTCGAGCGGTGCAGCGGCAGAACGGATACTGATGCAGCGCAGAGTTGTTGCAGCAGGAGACGGTTTTGTGCAACTTGATAACGGTGAAAAGGTTTATGGTCGAAAAATTGTACTGGCAACTGCAGAGCCGGTGGTAAAAAAACTGTTGAATGTCTCGATGGGCAGTCGCTCCGTTGGTGAGAGCTGCGTCTACTTTTCGGCAAGCTGGAAACCGCCTTTCAGTGCACCCTTTCTCGTGCTTAATGGTGAAGGTCATGGTCCGGTCAACAATATTGCTTTTCCAAGCATGGTTGCGCCACGGTATGCACCTTCCGGGAAAACCCTGATTGCCGCTGTTGTGCTTGGGGACAGTGTAGACAGGAGTGATCTGGAAACTGCAGTACGCCACCAGTGTCGTGAATGGTTCGGCTCCGCGGTTGATGACTGGGAGCACATCCGGACCTATCGGATTGAGCATGCCTTGCCGGACCAGACGCCGCCGACCGCTAACCCCTATCATGAGCCGCAGCCTTTGAACTCATTAATCATTCATTGCGGCGAATATCAAAGCCTGCCGGGTTTGCAATGGGCCCTTATCTCAGGTGAACGGGCCGGCAGACGTGTACAGTCTCAGATGTAATCTCTTTTTGGTAAAGCTCACCTCTTCCCGAGGCTGTTCTGTGCGGTCTGCAGAGTTTATGGCAGCCACTGTATCGGCCCAGCTCCTGCAGCGGTTTGCTTACCATTTATGAGGAAGCATGTAAAAATGAGTGAACTACCCGGCTGGATTCTTCGCTTGAAAGTGTTTTGATGCGCTGGAACAGACCCCTGCAGGCTTCCAAAGACAGCTGCTGTACCGCAGATATCGAGTCAAGCTCATTTCGGGTATGAGGAAAGGTGGCACTTGAGTGTGATATTTCTTCTTTCTTTAGTATTTTCGAATAAATAAGCGACCTGGCACAAAGAATCTTCCACATTTTGCTGCTGGGAGATCGGCCGAAAATATAGCTTAGGGTCAGCTCGTCGCCGGGACTGAAGAGGGAATTCTTGACACTGGCGCCGTTTATGCATGCTGCGGTTTCATCGTCTATCGAAATGCTTCGCAGGGTCCAGGTACTGGGGAGGCTGTCAGCAAGTAAATAAAAAAGCAGTTGGTGTATGGAGCCGGCTTCGATAAAGGTCTTTTTCCCTGGAAAAAGCAGTCCAAGGATACTTCGAGCCCGCAGGGTGTCGCGCAGGACGAACCGTTCGGCGTCTGCCCTGGCAAAGGCGTTCATGGCGGAAAGGATTCTGTTGAAATCACCTCCCTGCACTTCTTTGTAAAACGTAATAAGTGTGCCGGTTGCATTGTGTTCGGCAGAATAGACAGCATGGTCGGTGGTTCCGGCGGCAATCTCCGTCGGCCCATGCCCGTCAGCAAAAAAATAGTGTATCCGGAGGAGATGTTCCAGATATGGCTCTGTCTGCAGAACTGTTTTCCCTTTCTGGGAGAGCTGCTGTAAGCGGCTGTATTGCTCTGCAGTAAACTCAGGATATTCCAGGTCCAGTTCGAGCAGGTGGTCTTTGATGTCCAGCGCACCGCGGAGCACAGCTGCGAAATCAGCATGAAAAGGTTCTTCAACAATGATTACTTCATGATCCTCCATCAGCCGGGTGGTCAGTTCAAGCGTTTCCGTTCGATGGGTCGAGTAGCACAAGGTGATGGTATCCATAGCTGATAGAATAGGCATTTCCAGGCTATACTCAAGTCCGGAGTTCCTGGTTAAACCAGTGTGCCGGATACTTGAGTTTCAGGAAGAGAATTCTGAAAGCATACAATTACTCTGCGAAGATTACGTTGCATAACGCAATACTTTGGTTGTGCAGGAAAGATGTCCTTTTGCAGTTTCCCAAGAATTTATCCTTTTTGCTGAGAATCTTTCAAAAAAGATGTTGATTGTTTATAAGAGAGTAGGGAGAGGTTTTTCGATCAGCTTAAGGATTGCGCTATTGTGTTTCAAAAGATGACAGGAGGATCACCATGGAAAGCGGTATAGCGGCAAAATTGGAGTTCAGGCATGGGCCTGTCGGACTTGTCTTCAGTAATGAAAAGCCGGAAAAAGCACGACAGTTTCAGGAAGGGAAGTGGGGGTGTGTCATGTTTATGCTTGGAGCCGCCGCCAGAGGAGAAACTGCGGTATTTGATGCAGACACCTGCGGTTGCCAGGGCGGGGGAACAGGTCTTGGATTTGGCAACCAGTATGTTAACTTTCCCGGCGGGGTGGAATGTTTCAAATATTTCCTCTCCACCGGCAATGACCAGTGGGAAGAGGGACGCAAAGCCGGTGAACAGGTCAAGCCATTCATGAGACCTGAGGCCTTCAATCATTTTATGCATGGCGAGAGGTATATCGAATCTCCAGAACTGGTTGGAGGTTTTCTCGAGAGTCTGCCGATGACCTCGATAGCGATGAAGTATGTGATCCTCAAACCGCTGAGTGAAGTCGATGAGAAAAAAGAAGATCTGCAGGTGGTGATTTTCCTGGGTAATATGGATCAGGTTGCGGCACTTACCGTGTTGGCCAATTTTGGAAGGGGGCATAACGAGAATGTTATATTTCCTTTTGCAGCCGGGTGCCAGTCCATAGGGATTTATCCCTATAATGAAGCGCAGCGGGAGCAGCCGCGGGCTGTTCTCGGTCTGAATGATATATCCGCCAGGGTGTATCTTAAACGGATTCTGAAAGAAGATTTGATGAGCTTTGCCGTCCCCGTATCGTTTTTTAAGGAAATGGAGTCGAATCTGGAAAAAAGCTTCATCGGGCGCGATACCTGGAAACAGCTGATGTCTTTGAGAGGAGATGAATAATACAGCGGGGTGCTGTGAATACGCTTTGCTGATTATTGGTGATAAAGAGATTGAAACAGGGACATTATGATACTACTTTGTTGAGGAAGCACAATGGAGTGACTGCAAGGCGCAGAGCCGTCTTGATAAAAAAACCGGAAAATGCATATATTCAGAAGTATATCCGAACAGTCACACTATTCTCTTTTTTGAGAGAATTTCCCGGTTCAATTAATTGTGTCACATGGCCCTACGATGAAAGAAAAACAGAACTATTCAGTTGATAACAGACGTAACACAGACCTGCAGGAGAAGTCCTCATCCAGCGAGATTGCCTCTTTTCTCAAAGCAGCAGAGGAAGCCGGACGGGCACAGAGCGGCAGGCTTATTTTTGCTCTGGATGCAACCATGAGCCGGCAGCCGACCTGGGACAGGGCTGTCACTATCCAGGCATCTATGTTTGATGCCGTGGGAAGAGCCGGTGGTCTGTCGGTTCAGCTGATGTATTTCCGAGGCTTGGATGAGTGTCGCGCCTCAAGATGGGTTATTAATGCCGCCGCTTTGCGCGATCTGATGCTCGGCATTGAATGTCGGGGTGGGCCTACCCAGATTGAGAAGGTTTTCAGGCATGCCTCGCGTGAGACGGCAAAAGCGCGAGTACCCGCACTGGTTTTTATTGGTGATGCCCTGGAGGAAGATGTCGGCATGCTGACACAGATGGCAGGACAGCTAGGCCTGAAAGGAGTGCGCTGTTTTTTCTTCCAGGATGGGCTGGACCCCATTGCTGAAAGTGGGTTCAGGGAAATGGCCAGGCTTTCAGGCGGTGCGTACTTCAGACTTGGGCCTGATTCCGCCGGAGATCTGGCGCAATTGCTCGGGGCTGTCGCCATTTATGCCCGGGGCGGTTTGAAAGCTCTCTCCAGCAGCGCCAAACGGGAGGCTCATCTGCTGCTGGAACAGATGAAGGTATGAACGTGCAGTTTTTTGCCATTATAATCGGATAGATATATGGTAGCGTACGGTATAATTCTGTTGTTTGTGGTATTGGGTCTGATCTGGCTGATTCTTACCGTACCTCCCCAGAAAGCCGCGGCGTTTTTGATGGGTGTGGGGCCGCTTCTTCTTATAGTGACAGGGGGCTTGCTGGTCCTTCTTCAGCGCGGCTTTATCGGGGTGCCCCTGATGTTCCTTGGTCTTTCCTGGTGGCGGCGCTCTCAGGCAAGACGGCCTGTGCGTCAGCGGGACGGACAGAAGTCCACCGTCCGCGCAGCCTATCTTGAAATGGAACTGGACCATGATACCGGCGAAATGGATGGGATGGTGCTGGAAGGTCGGTTTAAGGGTGTTTACCTGTCCTCGCTCAGTCTGGAGGAAATTTTGTCCCTCTATGAATATATCAGCTCCGATGGCGACAGTGCTACCCTGCTGGAGTCATATCTTGACAGGTATCATCCCCAATGGCGTGATCATGCCGATGCCGACTCTTCCAGGGAGCATCAGGGGGGTGCCGGTTTTTCTGAGATGACAAAAGAGGAAGCATATCAGATACTTGGCGTTGATACCGGTGCATCTGCAGAAGAGATACATCAGGCCTGGAGGAGACTTATAAAAGGCGTTCATCCAGACAGCGGCGGTTCTGCCTTCCTGGCTGCAAAGATTAATGCCGCTCGTGATGTTCTTCTGAAATAACAGACGATGACCGGCTGTTCCAGGAATCAACAGGCACCTGAAAAAAGAAGACAGAGAATATGATCACTGTTTTAAAGATAGGCGGGGTTTTGGTTTGTATCTACGTACTGTTTGTTTTTCTGTTGATGGTCAGTCAACGGAAAATGATCTACTATCCTTCGACTGGTACGCAGGAAAACCTTCTTCGGGAGGCTCAAGCCAAAAAAATGGCACCGTGGAAAGATGCCGGAGATGATGTGATCGGCTGGATCAGCCCGACGTCAGGGAATGACAGCGGTGGAAGTGCTGTTGTTATCTTTCACGGCAATGCCGGATATGCTCTGCAACGTGACTACTTTGTCGATGGTTTCCTCTCTCAGAAGAGTGGTGCTCCGTGGACTGTGTATCTGTTTGAATATCCCGGTTATGGTGCCAGAAATGGTTCCCCTTCCGAAAAATCATTCAAGAACCGTGCTGCTGAGGCTATTACACCTCTGCTGGAAAAACATGAAAAGCTGTTTCTGGTTGGTGAATCTCTTGGTACCGGAGTAGCTGCCTTTCTCGCTAACCGGTTTGGTGCTCAGATTGATGGTCTTCTACTCGTCACGCCATTCACAAAACTTGCTGATGTGGGCAGGAAGCATTACCCAATTTTCCCGGTGGCATTGCTTCTTCGTGAACGTTACGATAATCTTCAATCTCTTGCGGGCTATAACGGGCCGGTTGCCTTCCTGATTGCCGGTTCCGATGAAATAATCCCCCCTTCTCTTGGTCGCGCCTTGTATGAAGCCTATTCCGGCCCGAAGCGAATCTGGGTTCAGGAAGGGCGTGGTCATAATACTCTGAATTTTGCCCCGGATTCAACCTGGTGGAGAGAGGTGATCGAGTTCTGGCAACGTTCTGGAGAGACGCCATGATGAGTGTGTCAAGCGGGCTGAAGCTGTATACCAAAAAACGTGTGATGAATTGAGTTTTATATCCAATAAATGAATGCAAGGCGATCCTGCCATCATGGAGTTATATAATGAAATATCAATATTTTATATGTTTTCTTGCGATAGTTTCCTTTCTCATGGGCGGCTGCGCATCAGGGCGGCCGTCGAAGGTTGTCCTCAAGCATCCGGCAACACTGGATTTTGTTAATTGTAATGTTGACAGATGGGAAACGGACAAGTCATATAGAACCAATGAGGAGTGTGTCCGGAAATATCAGGAAGAGGGGTATGTCATATGGGGGCAGCGCTGATATCTCACCAGGATCTCATTCATAATCTGAAATTCTCTGCTGTTTTTCCTGCCCGGACAAAGGAGGTCGGAGCTGGTTTTTATAATGTTGGAGAATTGCTCAATGAAGTAAAAAAATCTGGAAAAAAAACTCAATAAAAGATAGTTTGTAAAAAAATATCAAAAAATTGTGGAGTTACAGAGGGATTTTTTTTCGAGCCTGTGAAGTGATCACATCTAATCTGTTGCCCATTATCTGTTTTCCCAGATCACAGCTGGATGATCGATAAGAGGGTGACCTCGTTTCCTAAACCACATGCCTTTATGGAGGAGAGAATGAAAACATCACGTTGGATCACGCTGAGTTTATGGTTGTTTGTGTCTGTTTTTTTTATGAGCGGGGTTACCCCCGGAAAGGCGCTGGCAGAGCAGGATTTTCTGCTGGCGACGGCATCTACCGGCGGAACGTATTATCCGGTTGGGGTTGCCTTATCCACTCTTGTTAAAGTCAAGCTGCAGCCCGGACACAAGATCGGTATGTCTGCCATCAGTTCTGCCGGTTCCGGGGAGAATATCAAGCTGCTCAATGATAATGAAGTTCAGTTTGCCATCCTGCAGGGGCTTTATGGAGCCTGGGCCTGGAAGGGAACCGGTGACTTCACCTCTGCCGGCCCGCAGAAGGATCTACGATCGGTCACTATGCTCTGGCAGAATGTTGAGCATTTCACTATTCTGAAAAAATTTGCGAAAACTGGCACTGCTGCCGACCTTGTGGCCATGAAGGGTGAAAATATGGCCATGGGACCGAGAAACTCCGGAACGATCGGTTCGAACAAGGTGCTCCTGGGAGGACTTGGGGTCGACATAGAAAAAGATTACAGCCTCGCCTATGCCGGATACGGGCCTTCCGCGGATGCTCT
>JAZBNU010000369.1:0-4226 GCA_036350815.1 Desulfopila sp. | reverse complement strand
TCCTTCACGAACCCATTCGCATCGTGACATTTCCGCTCCTCCGAGGCGACCTGAACAGGAAATTTTAATTCCTTTTACCCCGAACCGCTGAGCAGAACTCACAGCTTTTTTCATTGCTCGACGAAAGGCAACGCGTCTTTCGAGCTGAGTTGCAATGCTCTCTGCTACCAATTGCGCATCAGCTTCTGGTCGTCGAACCTCTTGAATATCAAGAGTCACACTTTTGCCGACAAGTTTTTCAAGATCCTTCTTCAGGTTCTCAATTTCAGCGCCCTTTTTCCCGATAACTATCCCAGGTCGGGCAGTAAAAAGTTTAATACGGACTTTAGCTCCAGTGCGTTCAATGATGGTTTTTGCCAGACCGGCATGATAAAGTCGTTTTTTAATAAACTTTCTGATCTTCTGGTCTTCAAATAGATACGTGGCATATTCTTTGTCCGCATACCATATGGAATCCCAGGTCCTGGTTATATTCAGTCTCAGTCCTAATGGATTAACCTTCTGCCCCAAAATTCAATCCTCCAAAGAAGTTGATTTCATTCTACAATAACTGTAAATACCCTGGTACACATGCCAGTACCTTACATTTCATCCAAAACTACAGTAATATGGCTGGTCCTCTTGATAATACCGGTTGCCCGCCCCATTGCCCGAGGACGTATCCTTTTTAAAGATGGTCCACCGTCAATCAGAATTTTCTTAATATACAAGTTATCCACATCGATCTGGTCATCCTGGGTAGCGTTAGCCAGAGCAGATTCTATAACTTTCCGCAAGATCGTCGCGCCTTTTTTCGGCATAAATCGCAATGTGGTAACGGCCTGGTCTACTCCCATACCTCTTACAACATCAGCAACAAGTCGTGCTTTTTGTGGAGAGATGCGGATATATTTTCCTACGGCTTTTGCTTCCATAGTATGTACTCCCGGTGAGTCCTTGGGGACACGTTATCGTTTCTAATTATCTTTTTCCTTTTTTATCACTTGCATGTCCATAGTAAGTCCGAGTAGGAGAGAACTCCCCTAATTTATGACCCACCATGTTTTCCGTGACAAAAACCGGTATGAATTTTTTTCCGTTATGTACAGCAAAGGTCAAACCAACCATTTCGGGACAGACATCGGAACGTCTTGACCAGGTTTTAATGACTTTACGTGATCCGCTTTCATTAGCTTTAATGACCTTCTCCATAAGATGGTCGTCGACGAAGGGACCTTTCTTAATTGAACGGGACATACCTTACTCCTTGCATATTATGATCTCCGCTTGACAATAAACTTGTCGGAAGCTTTATTGGTTCTAGTCTTATATCCTTTCGCCGGGACACCCCAGGGCGATACGGGATGACGTCCACCGGAGCTTTTTCCCTCACCACCACCCATCGGATGATCTACAGGGTTCATGGCTACACCGCGAACACGGGGTCGTTTTCCCATCCACCTTTTACGCCCTGCTTTACCAAGCTTTTGACTTTCGTGCTCTCTGTTTCCAACCTGTCCGATGCACGCTCTACACAAGTTGTTGAATTTGCGGAGCTCACCGGATGGGAGTTTAACAAGAACATACTTTCCTTCCTTGGCCATCAATTGAGCAGCTGCGCCTGCACTTCGGACAAGCTGTGCGCCTTTGCCGATTTTCATTTCAAGATTATGAATAATCGTACCAAGAGGAATATTGACTAGCGGGAGGCAGTTTCCAGGCTGAATATCAACCTTCTCTCCGGCCTCTACAGTATCACCTACTTTAATGCCGTTTGGAGCAAGAATATATTTCTTTTCTCCATCAACATAATTAAGCAAGGCAATGTTAGCAGACCTGTTCGGGTCGTACTCCAGTGCGATCACTTTTGCACTGATATCGGTTTTTTCACGCTTAAAATCGATTATTCGATATTTGCGCTTATGCCCTCCACCAATGTGCCTGGAAGTGACGCGTCCATAATTATTTCTTCCACCGGTTTTAGACTGACTCACAACCAGGCTTTTCTCTGGCCTTTTGCTCGACAATTCTGTGTTTTTTATCGACACGTGGTGTCGTTTTCCGGCTGAGGTAGGTTTATATGTCTTAATAGCCATGATTTCCCAATCGCTCCATCATCTTTGTGTTCGATAGATTCTCTTTCATTGAGTGTATTTCAGCAATTATTGCTGTATCAATACGGTTTCTACAACTCATCGGCAAAATTAATTTCACCTTCGCTCAGAGTTACATACGCTTTTTTCCAATTCGATGTATACCCTATGGATTTTCCGACTCTTTTCTGTTTTCCATGTATGCTCGCGGTACGGACATCTTTCACTTTGACCTTGAACATTTTTTCAACCGCATTTTTAATATCTATCTTATTTGCCTTAGGATGGACTTTAAAAACAGCTTTTCCATCTGTTTCCTGAAGCAGGGTTGCCTTTTCAGTGAGACAGGGTCCTTTCAGTACATCGTGTTGATTTTTCATGCCAAACACCTCTTTTCAAGACTTTCTATGACAGGCTGAACCAGTACCAGCTTCTTATGGAGAAGTATGTCGTATACATTCACACCTTCAGCTGGTAAAACCTTGAAACCATTGACATTACGGGATGATTTTTCAAGATTGTCATTTTGTCCGGCTATGACAATCAATCCATTCTCAACATCTAATACGCTCATTATATTGACAAAATCTTTCGTCTTGATCGCATCCATGGTGATATCATCAAGCACGAGCAGATTCCCTTCTTGCAGACGTGCACTCATCGCCATTGCCAAGGCTTGTTTTCGGACTTTTTTATTAATTTTAAAACTGAAATCACGAGGCTTAGGACCAAAGGTAACTCCGCCGCCACGCCAGATTGGTGATCGGCGGGATCCCGATCTTGCCCTACCGGTCCCCTTTTGTCTCCATGGCTTGGCGCCACCACCACGCACCTCAACACGAGTCTTTGTGCAGGCGGTTCCAGCACGTCTGGCAGCTCTCTGCATGCGAACAACATCGTGCAGAACATGCTCTTTGACGTCAAGATCAAACACTTTTTCGTTTAATCCAATCTCGCCAACCTTTTCTTTCTTGGTGTTATATATATCTACAGTTGACATTACACTCTCCTTGAACCGGATAATCCTCAGAATTGCTACTTGGTAAAGATTTTAACCAGGCTGTTTTTACCGCCTGGAACCGGTCCCTTAACAAGTAAAACGTTGTCTTCGGTTCGGACATCGATAACAATTATATTCTTTTTTAATACGGTATCATTGCCCATACGCCCAGGCATCTTTTTCCCCTTTACAACACGTCCGGGCCATGCACTGCACCCAATAGAACCTGGCGCGCGATGGAAGCCTGAACCATGACCTGCGCCACCGCCACCGAAACCATGACGTTTTATGACACCCTGAAAACCATGTCCCTTACTGACACCTTGAATATCAATAATATCACCAACTTTTATAACTTCTTCAAGAGACAGTGACTGGCCAACCTGATAGTCAGCAGGATTGTCAACTCTGAACTCGCGGATGTGATAGAAACCGTCAGCACCCGCTTTCTTGCAATGTCCAGCCAATGGCTTATTAACCCGAGCGGATTTTTTTGCTGAAAAGCCAACTTGAATGGCGTTATAGCCGTCGGTTCCGACAGATTTGACCTGGAGAACGGTACAGGGACCAGCTTCTATAACCGTAACCGGAGTGGCCTCACCGAGCTCACTGTACACTCTGGTCATTCCGACTTTTTTTCCTAATATACCTATTGTCTTTGGCATAACCTTACCTGCTGCTTCAAATTAACCTTGAATGCCTGCTTCTACGGCAGTTTAATTTCAACATCAACTCCTGCGGATAGCTCAAGCTTCATCAACAGATCTATAGTCTGTTGGGTAGGCTCAAGAATATCGAGGAGACGCCGATGAGTTCTCATCTCAAACTGCTCTCGTGATTTCTTGTCGACATGAGGTGAACGAAGGACGCAGAATTTGTTTACCGATGTCGGCAATGGAATTGGACCTGCAACTGCTGATCCGGTTCTGCGTGCTGTTTCGACGATCTCTGAGGTCGACTGGTCGAGCAGCTTGTGATCGTAGGCCTTTAAACGTATACGAATTTTTTCTGTAGGTATCATTATGCACCTTTAATTTACGATTTCACTGATAACGCCGGCACCTACGGTACGTCCGCCTTCACGGATGGCAAATCGCAGACCTGCATCCATCGCAATCGGAGTGATCAGTTCTGCAGTCACTGCCACATTGTCG
>JAZBNU010000368.1:0-11048 GCA_036350815.1 Desulfopila sp. | reverse complement strand
CGACAATGTGGCAGTGACTGCAGAACTGATCACTCCGATTGCGATGGATGCAGGTCTGCGATTTGCCATCCGTGAAGGCGGACGTACCGTAGGTGCCGGCGTTATCAGTGAAATCGTTCAGTAAGGACTGCAGGCAGGTAATCTACACCCAGCCTCTTTGCTGAAAGCAAAGAGGCCGGGTTCTTTTTTTATAGGGACGTGAATGTAATGAGAGATATCATCACTCTTGCTTGTGGCAAGTGCAAACGTCGTAACTACACGACCACGAAGAACAAGAGGAATACACCTAACAAGCTTGAATTTAACAAGTATTGTCCATTTTGTAAGGTGCACACCCCACACAAAGAAACGAAGTAAAGGCAAGTGCAGGCCAGTAACTCTAATTGGTAGAGTGCCGGACTCCAAATCCGGAAGTTGGGGGTTCGAATCCCTCCTGGCCTGCCACTGTAACTGCTTAAGTGATATTGCTTTTTTGCACTCGAACTGTGAGTCTTACCTCATGCTTATCAGGTGAAAAAGCATCATTTTCACAAAATCGTTTCCAGCGAACTGAAAATGCAGTTTCTCAAGTACTAACTACAAGGAATGGCAACGAGTATGGCAACAAAAGATAAATCTAAAAAGAACGGTGTTGTAAAAGCTGAGACACCATCTCCATACTCACCGGCACAAATCAAGAAGTTTGTTCAAGAGGTGCAGGTAGAATTTTCGAAGATTGTGTGGCCCGATAAAAAGGTTACGATGGGGCTTACCGGAATAGTTGTGGTGCTAACCGTGGTAGTGGCCATCTATCTTGGTTCGGTTGATTTAATTCTTGGTAAACTTGTTTCCTATCTGTTGCGATAAAGGTTCACTGCAAAGCGTTACAATGATGCTGCTAATTGTTCTTCATGCATTATAAAAAACTCAGGCTGGGGAAACGTTAAAGATGGCAAGACAATGGTACATACTTCAAGTACACTCCGGTTTTGAAGATAAAGTAAAAGCGACACTTGAAGAGAGAATCCGTAGAGATGGCCTGGAAGAATATTTTGGCGAAATCCTGGTTCCCACCGAACAGGTAGTCGAAATGATTAAGGGGTCTAGAAAAACTTCTTCCAGGAGATTCTTTCCGGGGTACATGCTGGTGAGTATGGATCTCAACGATACGACCTGGCATACTATACATGAAAACATGCCTCGTGTCATAGGTTTTGTAGGAGATGATAAAAATCCCATACCGCTTTCAGATGAAGATGCCGGCAAAATAATCGGGCGTATTCAAGATGGATCAGAGCGGCCGCGGCCGAAAGTCATATTTGATATTGGAGAAGTTGTTCGAGTAATAGATGGTCCTTTTGCAAACTTTCAGGGAGTCGTTGATGAAGTATTTCCTGAAAAAGGCAGAGTGCGTGTAATGGTTTCTATTTTTGGAAGAGAAACTCCTGTTGAACTGGAATTTGTCCAGGTATCAAATACGTAAACTGCTAAAAATAGCGGATAAGATGTGTTCGTGAATATGTCTGTCAGGGGAAAACTGCCCGGCAGAAATTTTTGTTTTTAACAAGTTGATAGTTGGAGTAAACAATGGCCAAAAAAATAATGGCATACATTAAATTACAGATTCCAGCGGGAAAAGCCAACCCGTCCCCACCTGTAGGTCCGGCTCTGGGTCAGCATGGTGTCAACATCATGGAATTCTGCAAAGCATTTAATGCTAAAACCCAGTCAATGGGTGATACCATTGTGCCTGTCGTTATCACTGTTTTTCAGGATAGATCTTTCAGCTATATTACGAAGACGCCTCCTGCTTCTGTTTTACTGCTTAAAGCAGCCGGTATCAAAAAAGGTTCCGGCAATCCGAAACTAGAGCGTGTTGCAGAAGTGAAAAGAGCTAAAATTCGTGAGATAGCCGAAATTAAAATGCCTGATCTCAATGCTTACGATATTGAAAGTGCAAT
Organism: Desulfopila sp.; assembly: GCA_036350815.1. GTDB lineage: Bacteria > Desulfobacterota > Desulfobulbia > Desulfobulbales > Desulfocapsaceae > Desulfopila_A. Next base: position 9,108 of record JAZBNU010000368.1, on the reverse strand, counting down.
GAAGATTATTGAAGGTACTGCACGAAGCGCTGGTATTACCATTAAAGATTGATACACTAACTTTTACTACTCGGAAAGCCATTGCGGCTTTAATCCCACAGTAGGAGGCTGACATGCCGAAACACGGAAAAAAATACAGAAAAGTACTTGAATCGTTTGATAAAACAAAACTATATACTTTAGATGAAGGCATTGATAGCGCACTGAAGTGTGCCTTTGCCGGATTCGATGAAACATTTGATATTGCTGTCAAACTTGGAGTTGATCCTCGTCATGCAGACCAGATGATTCGTTCATCGGTTGTTCTGCCTCATGGAACCGGAAAGGAAACTCGAGTTCTTGTTTTTGCAAAAGGTGCAAAAGAGACGGAGGCTAAAGAGGCCGGTGCTGATTATGTTGGGTCCGATGATCTTGTAGAAAAGATTCAGGGAGGGTGGCTTGAGTTTGATAAAACTGTTGCTACTCCAGACATGATGGGCACAGTAGGCAAGATAGGACGGATCTTAGGGCCAAGAAATCTGATGCCTAATGCCAAGTTAGGCACAGTTACTTTTGATGTTGCCAATATCGTGGCGGAAATTAAATCTGGTAAAGTTGACTTTCGCGTTGACAAGGCCGGCATAGTACACGCTGGTGTCGGCAAGGCCTCTTTTGGAAAAGAGAAGGTCTATGAAAATATTCTTGCGTTTATCAACAGACTCATTCAGCTCAAGCCCAGCTCAAGCAAAGGTATATATTTACGGGGTATTTCCGTTTCGACTACCATGAGTCCCGGTTTCAAAGTTGACCCTGTTGATGTTCGAGCTCTATTGAAATAAATTAGAAGAAGTCAAAGTATAATAGGAAGTAGTTCTGCGCTCTATAGCAGCGCATTTGGAAGTCAAAGACAGCAGGTACTTAACGGTTTAATTGATTTGTGCAACCTGCCGAGACGGTTTACGGTCTTACCCACATTTGTGGACCATTGAGTCTTGATGTAACTGCTGTATCTTGCGACAATAATTTAACCAAGGAGGAGTGCTTTGAATCGTGAAGAGAAAGCGGCAATTGTCTCCGAATTAAACAAATCCTTCAGCAAGTCCAAACTTTCTGTAGTGGCGGATTATCGCGGTCTCACCGTGCTACAGCTACAGAAGATCCGGATTGAGCTGCGGAATTGTAATTCAGAGATCCGTGTTGCCAAAAACACTCTCCTCAAAAGAGCGGTTACCGAGACGGATAGTGAAGTTCTAAGTGATGATTTTACTGGAACCACAGCCGTAATAACGGCCTATGATGATCCGGTCGGGCCTGCAAAAGCATTAGCAAAATTTGCAGAAGACCACGACAAGTTCATTATCAGGTCAGCCGTTCTTGAAGGAGAAAAGTTGGGGCCAGAAGAGTTGATTGCATTATCCAAGCTTCCGACCAAAGAAGTATTGCTTGGACAATTGCTTTCAGTTCTCAATGGTGTGCCCACAGGGCTGGTGCAGGTACTCTCTGGAGTCCCAAGAACATTTCTATATGGTCTGCAGGCATTAAAAGACCAGAAAGAACAGGTTGAGAATTAATAATCAGGCTGGTACCAATAAATTATCAAGAAATGAGGTAAAAACAATGGCTGTAACAAAAGAAGATGTAATAGATTTTATTGCGAATATGTCCGTACTTGAACTTTCTGAGCTTATCAAGGAGTTCGAAGAAAAATTCGGTGTATCAGCAGCTGCTCCTGTCGCTGTAGCCGCTGCCGGCGCTGCGCCTGCTGAAGCAGCAGTTGAAGAGAAAACAGAATTCGATGTTATTCTTGCAGGTGCTGGTGACCAGAAGATTAAGGTTATCAAAGAAGTTCGTGCCATCACCAGTCTTGGCCTGAAAGAGGCCAAAGCCCTGGTTGAAGATGCACCTCAACCTCTGAAAGAAGGTGTTACTAAAGAAGAGGCTGAAGAAATCAAAGGCAAAATCGAAGCTGTTGGTGGCGTTATCGAAATCAAATAATCCAACCGCACATTGGGCATTGTCTCTTTCAATGTCCATCTGTTTTTGGGAACACGCTACGGGCCTAGCCACGTAGCGTGTTGTATTTTCGGAACATTATTTTAAGAATTGTTGTTTTGTTAATTATTCCAGACTGTTAAGCGTATCGCTACACTGTGACAAAAGTTATGAAAGTTACACATTGCATGGCCACAAAAGTGATCCCAGCATTAAGAATGAGTAGAGCGGCGTCTTCAAGGAGTTTTTACTTCGCAGTATACACAATCAATAAAAGAGCTACAGCTCACAATTTTCCTACCTAACCAGTTAAAATATCACACAGTAGATTTATGTATCTATTCTGCTGTGTACATACAAAAACGATCTATAGGCACCCTCGAGGACGATTTATGGAACGAATTAGAAAGAAATTTGCCACTGTGGAAAATATCATTGAGGTACCTCACCTGATATCAATGCAGAGGAAATCCTACGAGAAATTTTTGCAAATGGACCGTGAGCCTGAGGAGCGCGAGGATTACGGCCTTCAAGCTATATTGAAAAATGTTTTTCCCATTAATGACTTCAACGGGATGTGCTCACTGGAGTATGTAAAATATAAGTTTGGTGAGCCGAAATATACTGTTGAAGAATGCGTTCAGCGTGGCATGACTTATGATATACCGCTTAAGATCGTCGTACGTCTCATTACCTTCGACGTTGACGAAGAGACCGGGGTACAGACTATTCGTGATATAAAGGAACAGGAAGTATACCTCGGAGCTCTGCCGTTAATGTCACGAGATGGTGTTTTCGTTATTAATGGTACGGAAAGGGTAATCGTTTCACAGCTCCAGCGCTCTCCAGGGCTTTTTTACACACACGACAACGGGAAAAGCCACGCCAGTGGTAAGCTTTTGTATTCTGCAAGGATTATTCCGGTAAGAGGGTCGTGGATAGATCTCGAGTTTGATATTAAAGATGTCCTCCATGTTCGGATTGATAGGAGGAGAAAATTCCCCGTTACTACTCTGCTTAAAGCAATTGGTTACAATAGCTCAGAGTTACTTGAAGAGTTCTATCATATTAATGAAATAGTCCTCGGTAAGGATGAATATAAAATACGCTTCGATGCCAGGACTGCTGTTGGGCAACGCCTGGAGTTCGATCTTGTTAATCCTGATGACGGCGAGGTGCTTGGTAAGAAAGGGAAGAAGATCAGTAAAGTTCTCTGCAAGAAAATTGAAACGTCCAGTGTGGAATTTCTCGAAATTTCTCGAGATGAGGTTTTAGGAAAATATCTTTCACAGGATCTTCTGGTTCCTGCAACCGATGAAGTTCTTTTCCTTGCGAATACGGAAATTACCGATACCGTTCTTGAATCAATACAAGAAGCAGGAATTACCAGCATAAAAGTCTTGTACATTGACGGTGTCTATTATTCCGACTCCTTCCGTAAAACATTAGCTCTCGATAAAGTAGCCTCTTCCGAAGAAGCATTGCTTGAAATTTATAGAAGGCTGCGTCCGTCTAGCCCTCCAACTCTTGAGGTTGCTCAGACCTTTTTTGATAATTTATTTTTCAATCAGGATTTATATGATCTTTCAGAGGTAGGACGATATAAAATCAATGCAAGGTTGAATCTTGACATTGATATCAGTATGAAAGCATTAACCAAAGTTGATATCGTCGAGTCAATTAAATATCTGGTGCGCCTGAAGGACAGCCAGGGCGGTGTGGACGATATTGATCATCTCGGTAATAGAAGGGTTCGTACTGTTGGTGAATTGATAGAGAACCAATATCGAATGGGCCTTGTTCGTATGGAGCGAGCAATTAAAGAACGAATGACCCTGCAGGATGTTGAAACCCTCATGCCGCATGATCTTGTTAATCCGAAGCCGATCTCTGCAGCCATCAAAGAGTTTTTCGGCACATCGCAATTGTCGCAGTTTATGGATCAGACCAACCCTCTGTCCGAGGTAACGCACAAAAGAAGACTCAGTGCTCTGGGACCAGGAGGGTTATCGCGCGAACGTGCCGGCTTTGAGGTTCGCGATGTCCATCCAACTCACTATGGGCGGATATGCCCTGTTGAAACACCGGAGGGACCGAATATCGGTCTCATCGTCTCACTTGCTACCTATGCCAGGGTTAACCCGTATGGTTTCATTGAGACGCCCTATCGCAAAGTTGAAAACAGAGTAGTGAGCGACAAGATAGAATATTTCAGCGCCTTGCAGGAGAAAAATCACATCATCGCTCCTGCTTCCGTCTCTCTTGACGAGAGCCAGACAATCATTCCTGATTCGTTAATTGCCCGTGAGGAGGGAGAAGTTGTTACTGCATTGAGTGATTCCGTCACCTACATGGATATAGCACCAAATCAGTTGATCAGTGTTGCAGCTTCCCTGGTGCCTTTCCTGGAAAACGATGACGCTAACCGTGCCCTGATGGGTTCAAACATGCAGAGACAGGCGGTGCCGCTGCTGAAAACAGCGGCGCCACTGGTTGGTACGGGGATGGAAAAATATGTTGCCCGCGACTCAGGAGCATGTCTTTTGGCAGGCGGAGAGGGTGTCGTTGAAGAGGCCGACTCCAATAGAGTTGTTGTTCGCTATGATAAGCCCGGTACAGATGGCCATGATACGGGGATTGCTGTTTATCGGTTGGAGAAATATAAAAAATCCAACCAGAACACCTGTTTCAATCAGGTTCCGTTAGTTCTTCCCGGGCAAAAAGTGCAAAAAGGGACTGTTCTCGCTGATGGTCCATCGTGTGACCACGGTGAGCTTGCTCTTGGCAAAAATGTGACAATAGCCTTTATGCCGTGGAGAGGGTTCAATTTCGAGGATTCCATACTGGTGAACGAAAGATTACTGAAAGAAGATACGTTCACATCTGTTCATATCGAAGTCTTTGAGACCATGGCCCGAGACACTAAACTCGGCAAAGAAGAGATTACCCGTGATATCCCCAACGTCAGTGAAGAAACGTTACGTAACCTTGATGACTCAGGAATCGTCAGAATTGGAGCTGAAGTTGCAGCAGGAGACACACTTGTAGGAAAAGTGACCCCTAAAGGTGAAACAGTACTCTCTCCTGAGGAAAAACTTCTCAGGGCAATTTTCGGTGAAAAAGCGCAGGATGTGAAAGACTCTTCACTGCGCGTACCGCCTGGAGTTGAAGGTATTGTCATAGATGCCAAGGTGTTCTCCCGAAAAGGTGTTGATAAGGATGAGCGCTCTTTGATGATAGAGGAGATGGATATTGAGCGCATCAACCAGGATAAGCTGGATGAGCTGGCCAGTCTCAAACGTGGCGTCTGTCTGGAAGTTGGCGACATTATGAACGGTCGTACTGCCAAGCATGACATTATCGGCAAGGATGGCAGCGTGCTTGTAAAGCTTGGTAAGAAAATTGACGGTGCTTTGGCGGCCAAAGTCGGCTTCCGGGACCTCAGCAGCGTTGATTTCTCTGAAAAAAGCAAGTATACCGAACAGATAGATGCAATCTATCAACGCTATGAAAAACAATCCCAGCTCATTAGTTCCAGATATGACGGTATCATTGAGCGACTGCAGAAAGGTGACGACCTGCCTCCAGGAGTCGTTAAGATGGTCAAGGTATATGTGGCGACCAAACGCAAACTGTCTGTTGGTGACAAAATGGCTGGAAGACATGGTAACAAGGGTGTTATCTCCAGATTGCTGCCGGAAGAAGATATGCCGTTTTTTGCAGATGGTCAGACTGTCGATATTGTCTTAAATCCACTTGGGGTACCTTCCCGTATGAATGTCGGGCAGGTACTTGAGATTCATCTGGGTTTTGCTGCTAAAAAGCTGGGAGAGCAACTGGAAAAACTTGGCCAGCAACAGGCAGTTGCCGAGATACGTGGCAAAATTGCAAAAGTCTATTCCAAAAGTGAAGCCAGTGCGATCATTGATGGAAAGAGTGATGAGGAACTTATCAGGTGGGCTCGTCTCCACAAAGATGGACTGCATATGAGTACACCGGTTTTCGACGGTGCCGCCGAGAGTAAAATCCGCGAGCTTTTAGTTGAAGCAGGGGTAGATGAAGTTGGCCAGAGCAGACTGTACGACGGCCTCACTGGAGAACCTTTTGATAATCTGGTTACAGTTGGTGTCATGTATATGCTTAAATTACACCACCTGGTAGACAACAAAATACATGCCCGTTCAACCGGTCCTTATTCTCTAGTGACTCAACAGCCCCTTGGCGGGAAGGCGCAGTTTGGAGGACAACGTCTGGGAGAAATGGAGGTATGGGCCATGGAGGCGTATGGGGCTGCCTATACGTTGAAAGAATTTCTTACTGCCAAATCAGATGATGTTGAAGGCAGGACAACAATGTATGAGCGTATAGTTAAAGGGAATAATTTCCTGACCACCGGCTTGCCGGAATCGTTTCATGTACTGGTGAAGGAACTGCAGGGACTTTGCCTTAACATGGAACTTATTGAAGAATAAGAGGCACCGTCGTGCCGCGTTTGCGGAAATTGAGGGTGCTTATACCCCTGAAGGGGCATAATCTCTTCATGTCTGGTTCATAAGATCAGGCGGATCAACCAAAAAGAAGAAGAGGTGATTACGTGGAAGAGCTTTTTAATTTTTTTCAAAAACCGAAGTCTCCGGTCAAGTTCAAGAATGTCAAGATAACGCTTGCTTCACCAGAGAAGATAATGGACTGGTCTCACGGTGAAGTTAAAAAACCGGAAACCATTAATTATAGAACGTTTAAGCCCGAAAGAGATGGTCTCTTCTGCGCCAAAATATTTGGCCCTGTAAAGGATTTTGAGTGTAATTGCGGCAAATATAAACGAATGAAACATCGCGGTGTTGTCTGTGAAAAATGCGGTGTTGAGGTGATCCAGTCGAAAGTTCGACGAGAGCGTCTGGGCCATATAAAGCTGGCAGCCCCAGTGGCGCATATCTGGTTTCTCAAAAGTTTACCCAGTAAGATTGGGGCTGTGCTCGATATGACATTGAAGCAGCTCGAAAAGATCCTCTATTTTGAGCAATATGCCGTGGTTGAATCCGATGTGGAAGAAATCCCAGTCGGGACACTGCTCAACGAAGAAAAATATCGCAAAGCCCGTGATGAGTACGCTGGCCGCTTTCGTGTAGGGATAGGAGCGGAAGCTATTCGTGACCTCCTGGCATCTCAGGATCTCGTTGCTCTTTCTCAGTCGCTTCGAGCAGAAATGGCAACAACGAACTCGCAGACCAAAAGACAGAAACTAGGGAAGAGGCTTTTTGTCATTGAAGCATTCCGAGATTCAGGCAACAAACCGGAGTGGATGGTGCTTGAAGTAATACCTGTCTTGCCACCGGACCTCAGACCTCTTGTTCCCCTGGAAGGTGGCCGCTTCGCCACTTCTGATCTGAATGATCTCTATAGAAGAGTTATAAACAGGAATAATCGTTTAAAGCGCCTCCTTGAATTGGATGCACCTGACATTATTATCCGCAACGAAAAAAGAATGCTTCAGGAAGCTGTTGATGTTCTTTTTGATAACGGGCGACGGGGAAGAGTTATTACCGGTGCTAACAAAAGACCGTTGAAATCACTCTCTGATATGTTGAAAGGTAAACAGGGGCGTTTTCGTCAAAATCTCCTGGGTAAACGGGTTGACTATTCTGGTCGTTCAGTAATTGTTGTTGGTCCGCACCTCCGTCTGCATCAGTGCGGCATCCCCAAGAAAATGGCACTTGAGCTCTTTAAGCCGTTTATCTATAACAAACTTGAAAGCCGCGGCTATGTTACCACCATTAAAAGCGCCAGAAAAATGGTGGAAAAAGGGACCAAAGAAGTATGGGATGTCTTAGATGAAGTGGTAACGGAATATCCTGTTATCCTTAATAGAGCGCCAACTCTGCACAGACTCGGCATGCAGGCTTTTGAAGCTGTACTGATAGAAGGGAAAGCGATTCAGCTGCATCCCCTCGTCTGTATGGCCTTTAATGCCGACTTCGACGGAGACCAGATGGCGGTGCATGTTCCTCTCTCGGTAGAGGCGCAGGTAGAAGCACGTGTTTTGATGATGTCTACCAATAATATTCTGTCACCCGCTAATGGTGAGCCAATTATTATCCCATCGCAAGATATTGTTCTTGGATTGTATTATATGACGAGAGAACGTATCAATGCCAAGGGAGAAGGAAAGGTTTTCGCCGATTCGACTGAAGCCAGGATTGCCTATGACCACGGCATAGCTGACCTCCAGGCCAGAGTAAAGGTTCGTAAAAATGGTGAAATCGTTGACACAACCATTGGCAGGATAATTTTAGGTGAGTTGCTGCCTTCTGCAATTCCATTCGTCGAAATCAATAAAGTCATGAGTAAAAAAGCCCTGGCCAAACTCATTGATTTCACCTACCGCCACGCGGGGACAAAAGACACAGTCATTCTAGCTGATCGTCTAAAGGATACCGGCTATGAATATGCAACTCGTGCTGGAATTTCCATCTGTATCAATGATATGAAAATCCCTCTGAAAAAGGAGGAACTTGTTGAGCAGGCTGAAAAGGACGTTCTTGAAGTAGAACAGCAATATAATGACGGGTTGATTACTTCCGGGGAGAAGTACAACAAGGTTGTTGATATATGGTCCAAAGTAACTGAGGAAGTGGCCAACGAAATGATGGATGAGATCAAGGTCGATTACTTCCGGGATAAAGACAATAATCTGGTTGAATCTCCGAGCTTCAACTCAATTTTCATTATGGCTGACTCAGGTGCGAGAGGATCAAGAGACCAGATCCGTCAGTTGGCGGGTATGCGTGGGTTGATGGCAAAACCATCAGGGGCAATTATAGAGACACCTATTAAGGCGAATTTTCGGGAAGGGCTTGATGTTCTGGAATATTTCATATCCACGCATGGTGCTCGTAAGGGTCTTGCGGATACGGCACTTAAAACAGCCAACTCTGGGTACCTTACCCGAAGGCTTGTCGATGTAGCTCAGGAATCAACCATCGTTGAGAAAGACTGTCAAACACTTGACGGTATAGTTGCAGAACCTCTCCTCGATGGTGGTGAAATTATCGTGCCGCTTGGAGATCGTATTCTTGGCCGAGTCGCTTTAGAGGACATAGTCGATCCGTATTCAGACGAAGTTATAGTATCTGAGGG
>JAZBNU010000367.1:0-2316 GCA_036350815.1 Desulfopila sp. | reverse complement strand
CGGTGTCTCTTCCATGACCACAGTTGGTACCGACATATTTCAGATCGTTTTTACCGCCGGCTACAGTTCCCTTGGACAATATGCTTTTTATGGTTTTGTGTTCTACACCCTTGCCATGGGTATGCTGCTCGGCTCCCTGATCGGCGTTCAAGTCGGATCTCTGGTCACCAAAGTTGTTCCCGGCATCATGATTCGTGGTTTCTTTGCCATGGCAGTTTCCGCCGGATTTATTAACCGTTTTTTCGCCATGCCGGAAAAGCTGCAGGGGCTTGGCTATATTAAAATCACCCAGGCTACCGGAGCTGTTCTCAGTACTATTGGTAACGTCCTGTTCTTCGCAGCCATCGGAGGTTTCACCATCTGGGTCTTCTGGGTATTTTTCACCAATATAAGCAAACTTAGATCAGAGGAGCATTAATATGAGCATGCAGAAAAAGCTTAAGGTTCGAGGGCTAGTGATGCTGGCGGGTTTTTTTGTCCTGCTTGGGGTGATTTTCACTCCAGTATTCCCGGGAAATCAAAACGGCCTGGACTATATGGACAATCTTTTCAATATGATTTCCAAAGGCTCCGTCTACTTTATTCCTGCATCTAAGGAAGACAGTAAGGCCTTTGCAGGCACAACAATAGAAGTCTCTTTTTCCATGGTTGATGACAAACAGGCCAAATCAACCGCCGAACTCTATCGCAAAAGTGGTGCGGAGGCATCCGTCGATGGAACCACAGTCAATGTAAAAGGTGATGTCGCCGCCATACTGCAAAGCAGTCTTGAAGACGCTGACTATCTCTTCAACAATAACGGTACTCCAATTACAGCCAAGTATGGCATAGGTGAAAAAGAGACCCTCTATTACTGGTGGAAATCTTTTGGCGGAGTCACTAAGGATCTCAATATGCAGAAAAAATTTAAAGAGGCTAAAATTTTTGACGCGGTCAAGAAAAAAGCTATAGAACCGGCCTACAATTATTATGGAGTTGAATCCGGACACTATAAAGATTATCTTTTTCTGATTGTCGCTGCTTTGGCTTTCTATGTTATATACACTCTCTGGTACGGATTCGGTATTATGTACCTTTTCGAAGGATTCGGCATGAATATCAGTCATTGATTCAGGGAGATCAGTGCTGTGTGCAGGAGTATGGCAAGACACCGTTATACTCCTGCACAACATACAAAAGGTTGGTCTCTATGCACAGGATATTCACCTCTATTAAAAACCTTTTCTCTTCCACTCCCCCACCAACAATTGATCCGGAAGAACTGAATGGTTCATTCATCAAACGATATCGGAATTTCAGAAGCCTCCTGACTGCCAATAATAAAGCTCTGCTGGCAATGGCCGAACTGGAAAAGCTCTACTATAGCGGAGAAAGCTATCGCATGGCAGCGGTCCGTTCCAAGATTTTAACCATCCTGATCAACGTTTATAAAATGATCGGTAATCTTATCGAGATGTCTGGGGGAAAATATCGTGAACTTGAAAATGTCTATGAGAAAATCAAGACGGATATCGATGCAATTGTGGTTCGGCAACCGCCCCGGATTCTAGGAGAATTCGTTATCCCACTAGCGGATATCACCAGAAAAGACAGGCAGTTGACCGGAGATAAAATGGCAACCCTGGGAGAAATCGGCAAACTGGAATCCATCTCCATTCCTCCCGGTTTTGTGCTGACCGCCTCGGCAACACGGCATTTCCTCAGCGCTGATTTTCTTGCTGAAGTAAACAGACGCATGCAGATACTTGAACCAGATGACCTCCCTGGTCTCTATAAGGCCTGCGAAGAATTGCAGCAGATAATAGTAGACACACCACTACCTCCAGACCTCAGAGAACTGCTCTACCACCATTATTCATATCTTGAGAAGCCAGCCAATCCAGGCTGTCTTGTGGCCCTGCGATCCAGTGCTTTTGGAGAAGACAGCGCCGGTATCTCTTTTGCCGGACTCTATAAAACACTATTAGGTGTCAATAAAGAAAATCTCGAAAATGGATTTAAACAAATTATTGCCAGCAAATATACCCCTAAAGCAATCTCTTACAGACGCAGACGCGGATACCGGCACGAGGACATCGAAATGTGCGTAGGCTGCATGGTCATGATTGACGCCCTTAGCGGCGGAGTGGTGTATTCAAGCTATCCCTGGAAAGACGGAAAAAATACTGTTCGGATCAACGCCGCAAGAGGAATCGCCAAGGGGGTTGTTGACGGTACCGCCACTACTGATATGTACCTGATTGACAGAGAACAACCACACGGAATTCTACACTCCGAGCTGCGCCAGAAACAGCAGGGCAACAATGGCGACACAGG
>JAZBNU010000366.1:0-5268 GCA_036350815.1 Desulfopila sp. | reverse complement strand
CCCACAGGGGGAGACCGTTGTGCTTTTGGCTTTCGGTGGAAAAAGAGACAGTTTTATCTCCAAACATAAATTCAGAACAGCTATTACCGTCAACTTATCCAGTGGTACTGTTAAATAGGTGATCCACATGGGAAAAGGCCGGCTTCATCTCCTCTTGATTTTTATCCTTGGTGCCGGTCTCGTTTTTACAGGAGCGGCGGCGGGGGAGGAAAGTTCTACTGTTGCCGCAGATTCTCTGCAAGCTGGAGATCCTCAGCTGGATCTCCTCTGGGTTGAGGAAAAGAACGGAGAATTTCTTCCTCTTGAGACTATTTTTCAAGATGAAACCGGGCGTTCCGTTACTCTTGCCGAGCTTATCGATCGACCGACCATTCTTTTACCGGTGTATTTTTATTGCCCCGGGAGTTGCAGCCTGAATCTGGCCAATCTGGCAACATCTATCAGCAGGTCGCGTTTAAAGCCCGGCAAGGATTTTGGTGTCATTGCCTTCAGCTTTGACGAAAAAGAGAATGCTGATAATGCCAGAGTGGCAAAACGAAATTATCTTCGTTTACTCCCTGATGACTTTCCAGAGGAGAAGTGGAAGTTTCTCACCGGCAGCAAAGAAAGCATTGACGCTGTTACCGGCGCAATTGGCTATTCCTTTAAACCTCAGGATGACGGCACCTTCATACACCCTTCTGCCTTGGCGGTTATAGCCGCTGATGGTATGATTATCAAGTACGTCCACGGCAAGTTTTCCACCGGAGATGTTGATATGGCCGTCTCGGAAGCCAGGAGCGGCACTCCGGCAATGTCGGTTAAACGATTTTTGGACTACTGTTTTAATTATGTGCCGTTGAAAACGCGGTCGTTTTTTCAAACTGTGAAAATCTCTGTTTTGTTCGGCTTTGCTGTTATGGGCATACTGTTTATACTGTATGTCCGCCGATCCCGCAAAAATAATTCACGCTCTTCCGATGAGCATCAGTAGACAGGACAACGAGGATGACTGATACCAGATCTTTCTATGAAACACCTTCGCCCCCCGGGGGGAAGGGGATATGGGCATGGTTGCTGACGCACGATCATAAACGATTGGGCATTATGTATTTCTGGACCATAATGGTCTGGTTTTCTCTCGCCCTGATCTTCGGTCTGCTGTTGCGCACGGAACTGATGACTGCCGGAAGGACCATAATGGGGCCGGAATTCTATAATTCCCTCTTTACTCTTCATGGAGTAATAATGATCTTCCTTTTCGTCATCCCTGCCATTCCTGCTATCTTTGGTAATTTTTTCCTGCCTATGCAGATAGGGGCGGATGATGTCTTTTTTCCCAGGTTGAATCTTTTGTCCTGGTATCTTTTTATGCTCGGCGGCATTTTTGCCATTGTGGCGTTGTTCAGCGGTGAAGGGTTTCCCGATACAGGGTGGACGTTCTATGTTCCGTTCAGTGTCTCTACCAGCAGCAATGTTTCCCTGACGGTGACGGCAGCTTTTATTCTTGGCATGTCGTCAATGCTGACCGGACTTAATTTTATTACCACCGTGCATCGCATGCGTTATAAAGGGATGGGCTGGCTTCAGATACCCCTGTTTACCTGGTCCATTTATGCTACTGCCTGGGTACAGCTCCTGGCGACACCGGTTATATCCATTACGCTTCTTTTGGTGGTTCTGGAGCGATTCTTTTCAATCGGCCTTTTTGATCCCGGCCGGGGTGGCGATCCTCTGTTGTATCAGCATCTTTTTTGGATGTACTCTCATCCTGCGGTATATATAATGATACTGCCGGGTATGGGGATTATTTCCGAGATTATTCCGGTTTTTTCCCGAAAAGCTATATTCGGGTATAAAGGCATTGTTGTTTCTTCTATGGCCATAGCTGTGGCCGGCTCGCTTGTCTGGGCTCATCATATGTATACCAGTGGCATGAGCGATGTTTCTGTTTTTGTCTTCTCGCTCTTAACCTATCTGGTTGCCATTCCCACTGCTGTAAAGGTGTTCTCCTGGGTGGCCACTATGTATAAAGGGTCGATCCTGATGACCCCTCCACTGCTTCTTTCGCTTATTTTTATTTATCTGTTCACAGTCGGAGGCCTTACCGGTCTTGTACTTGGGGCGGTGGGTCCTGATATTCATACTCATGATACCCATTTTGTTGTAGCTCATTTTCATTTTACTATGTTCGGCGGCACGGGATTTGCGTTTTTTGCTGGTTTACACTACTGGTGGCCGAAGATGTTCGGGCTGATGTATAACTTTAAAAAGGCCTATGTGGCCGCTGTTCTGACAACAGTTGGTTTTATTTTTCATTACATCCCTATGTTTATTCTGGGGCTGCAGGGTATGCCGAGAAGGTATTATGACTATCTGCCCCAGTTTGAAACAGGAAATTTCCTCGCTGGATTTGGCGGGTTTCTTATGATTGCCGGTATTGCGCTGATGTTTTATAACCTCCTTGTAAGTTTCAGGGAAAAAGTAACTGCTCCGGACAATCCCTGGGAGGCCACCACTCTAGACTGGGCCCAACCCTCTCCACCGCCGTTACATAACTTCGTTAAAGAGCCGGAGATTAAATCATATCCTTATGATTTCAGTGAAATAGTGAAAAGATCCCAGAGTAAGGGAAAGAAATAGGACGATATACATGGAGAAAGCAATTGACGCGATCGGTGTTCGCACCGGCATGTGGCTCTTTTTATATTCTGAAGTGATTCTTTTTGGTGGAATGTTCGTTCTTTACGCAGCGTACTTTCACAGATACCCAGAGTCTTTTGTGGAGGGAGGCTTACAGCTGGACAGGGTTATAGGGGCAATAAATACCATTGTTCTGCTGGTAAGCAGCTTTACTGTCGCAGCGTCCATTACTGCAGTTCTGCGAGAGAAGAAAGGACAGGCTGTGTTTTTTCTTCTCTTCTCTCTTTTTTGCGGATTTGTTTTTCTTGTGAATAAATATTTTGAGTGGGGAGCGAAGTTCAGTCATGATATCTTCCCTGGTTCCGACACTCTTGCCTATGGTGAACCTGGACTCAATATTTTCTTTGGTCTCTATTATGTTATAACGGGGCTGCACGGTGTACATGTCGTCATCGGTATGATATTACTCACCATTGCTCTGTATATGGTTATAATTGGGAAAGTAAATAAAAACAGATTTGCCATGCTGGAGAATGCCGGACTCTACTGGCATCTGGTGGATCTCATCTGGATTTTTGTATTTCCGTTGTTTTATCTTGTGCTGTAAGAAGGGAGGAGAGAAATTGCAACCACATGAAAGCCAACATATTTCAAGTTATAAGAGCCTCGCTCTTGTTCTGCTGTCCCTGTTTTTTTTAACCGGCGTGACTATCGGGGTCTCCTATGTGGATATGGGATTTTTTAATGTTCCGATAGCCCTAATGGTTGCAACCATCAAGGCAACCGTAGTTCTTTTGTTTTTTATGCATTTGAAATATGAAGGGAAGTTGATAGCTATTTCATTTACGAGTACCGTGATCTTTCTTTGTATCATGATCAGTTTCACCTTCTGGGATGTTGCTTTCAGATAAGAGTACGTGGAGAAAATATGAGCCCGGCGCAAGGAGTAGATATAGCATTCTGGTACATTTTTGCTGTGTCGATGTTTTTTCTTATCGGCATAACTGCGGCAATGATCTATTTTGCTGTGAAATACCGGCGCAGCAAGCATCCGGTTCCGGCCGATATTCGTGACAACTGGATGCTGGAAATCGTCTGGACGGTCATACCGACAATCATTGCACTGTCCATGTTTGTAGTGGGCTGGACTTCATATATGGGGCTGCGTAATGTCCCTGATGATGCGTTGGAGATTATGGTCTATGCGCAGCAGTACTCTTGGATTTTCGTCTATCCCAACGATAAAGAGACAGAAGGGGAGCTATTTGTTCCTTTCGGTAAACCTGTAAAACTCGTTCTTATTTCCGAGGATGTCAATCACAGTTTTGCTCTTCCAGCCTACAGGATTAAAGTTGACGCTGTTCCGGGGATGGAGACCTATGCCTGGTTTCCTGCGGATAGGCTTGGGCAGTTTGATATCCTCTGTACCGAATATTGTGGTGTAGACCATGCTGCTATGGTGGCGAAACTCAATATTGTTTCTGAAGAAGAATACGAGCAATGGCTTGAAGAGTGACACAGCAGATCCGATCAACATGGTGAAACATGAGTGACCAGTCATATGCCGTGATAGTGCGGCATATACGTTTGAGCCTTGCAATTGCCAAAGTCCCCCTCTGTCTGCTGGTTTCCTTTTCTGCTCTGTTTGGTTATGTCTTTGCAGCAGAAGAGCTCTCACTCCAGGCTTTTATTGTCTCTGGTGCGGTATTTTTCCTTTCCTGCGGTGGGGCCTCTCTCAATTCCTACCAGGAAAGGTACCGTGACGGTCTGATGTCACGCACGCGAAATCGACCATTGGTACAAAAACAGCCTTCAGACATTGTTGCTGTCCTGCAGGGCATTTTTCTCGTAGCAGCAGGATTGACTACGATTTTTCTGTTAGGCGGTTTCTTTCCTTTCCTGGCGGGATTGAGCGGTATTCTGCTCTATAATTTCGTCTATACCAGGCTGAAACCTCTGTCTCTTTATGCCATAATTCCGGGAGCGGTGTGCGGAGCCCTGCCCCCATATATCGGCTGGCTCGCCGCCGGTGCTGACCCTTTTTCACTGGAAGCGTTTTTACCGGTAATGCTTCTTTTTTTCTACCAGATTCCTCACTTTTTTCTCGTACTTCTCCGATATAAGTCGGATTATGCAGGCAATGTTGCGCCCAATATGTTGAGATACCTTTCCGAGCAGTCTTTGCGACGTATTTTTCTTCCCTGGGTAACGGCATTGGCTACGACAATGATTACATTCTCCATAGTTCCGACGGATTTAGGTTCCTGGGAGAAGTTGATCATTGTGGGAAACAGTGTGATACTCATAAGCCTTTTTTATTATCAGATGCTCTTTAAATCCCACCCTGATTATACTTTGCTCTTTCGATATTTGAATCTGTCGCTTTTTCTGCTCATGCTTACAGTATGTGTCGGCTTATCGAAGAAGATGTTATAGCGTCTCCAGCATGAAGAATGTGTACTATAAAACCACTTGGAATGATGGCTGCAATTGAAAAATTAAAAGGAGTGATACGTTATGCTGAGTAAAAAAATGAATGCCGAACTCAACAAACAGATAAATGCAGAAATGTTTTCATCCTACCTCTACCTTTCCATGAGCGGCTGGTTTGAGACGCAGGGAATGGCAGGTTTCGCCAACTGGATG
>JAZBNU010000365.1:0-9196 GCA_036350815.1 Desulfopila sp. | reverse complement strand
ATCCTCCGTTTCTGCCGTTTTTTCCATTTTTCCCGTTCCACTTCTTTTTGCCCTGGATTTCCACCGGCCTTTTTCGATAGTGCAGCGCCTGGTATCCCAAGAGCTGCTCGACTTCATCGGAGAGTTCCCGACAGGGGCGAACGGTCAGATCTTTGAGGACGTCAATGTCCACTTCACCTTTGCTGCTGAAATAGAGGGTGAGCAGTAGAGGGCAGTTGCCGTGGAAGCGATAAAGAAGTTTCTTGAGAGCCTCAAGGCGCAATCGGGTAATCTTATCGGCATCCAGGCGTATTTTGATCAGTTCGGTAAATTTCTCTCTGGCTTCCGAGAGAGGGAGAATGGCGTCGGCGATGATTTTTGCGCCGCGTTCGTCTTTCTGTACGGTTCCCTGAACGATAACCGGTTCCGTCGTCCTGAGAACCTCATAATACTTGCTGTAAGTGTCTGGAAAGACAATTACCTCAATTGCCTCCATGGTGTCCTCCACTGAGAGGAAAGCCATGGGGTCCCCTTTTTTACTTTTCAGCTGTTTGCAGCTCTTGATGAGCCCGCCGATGCGAACGGCCTGCTCGTCTGTGCTTTCGCTGAGGTCGTGAATTTCCAGGTCGACTATGGTTTTGATTTCAGCGATGGTGTCATCGAGAGGATGCCCGGTGATATAGAAACCAACCGTCTCCTTTTCAAAAGCAAGGCGCTGGCGTTCGTCCCATTCCTCAATGTCCGGCATTGTTATGGTAGCAACATCCGCGGCTGTGTTGTCAGGTGCTACCGCGAACAGGGACATCTGGCCGCTCTGCCGATCACGCTGGATTGCTTTGGCCTGTTCCATTGCTTTATCTATGGTGGCCATCAACTGGGACCTCTTGAAACCGAGAGAATCAAAGGAACCGGACTTGATCAGACTCTCTATGACACGGGAATTGACCCGGCGTGAATCTACCCGGCTGCAGAAATCGCTCAGTGAGGTATATTTGCCGCCGGAGATGCGTTCTTCAATGATGGAGTCGAGGGCTGAGCCGCCGACATTTTTCACTGCGGCAAGTCCAAATCTGATACGGTCGTCGATGACGCTGAAATCTTTTACACTTTCGTTAATATCCGGAGGAAGTACTTCTATCTTGTGGTCTCTGCACTCGTTGATGTAACGCACCACTTTGTCGGTGTTGTTCATATCACAGGAGAGTAGTGCGGTCATGAACTGGGCGGGATAATGGGCTTTCAGGTACGCAGTCTGGTACGATATCAATGCGTAGGCTGCTGAGTGCGATTTATTGAATCCGTATCCGGCGAATTTGGCCATAAGGTCAAAAACATGTGCAGCCTTATCTTCAGGGATATTGTTTTCTCGTGCCCCGGCCATGAATTTCAAACGTTCCTGGTCCATCACTTCCGGGATTTTTTTGCCCATGGCCCGTCTGAGTATATCGGCATCCCCGAGGGAGTAATTTGCCAGAATGTTGGCAATTTTCATGACCTGTTCCTGGTAAACAATTACTCCATAGGTTTCTTCCAGGACTGATTTTATCTGCGGCAGTGGATAGTGCGCCGTCATGCGGCCATGCTTGGTTTTGACGAAATCGTCGACCATCCCGGAGTCCAGGGGGCCTGGTCGATAGAGAGCTACCAGGGCAATGAGATCGGTGAACTGTGCCGGTGCCATCTTGACCAGGAGCTCGCGCATGCCTGAACTCTCCAGCTGAAAAACACCAAGAGCATCTCCACGGCAGAGAAGGTCGTAGGTTTTGACATCATCCATTGGAATGGCATCAATATCGAGCTCTTTGCCGATATCCGCTTTGATATGTTCCAGGGTCTTGGCTATGACTGTCAGAGTCTTCAGGCCAAGAAAGTCAAACTTGATAAGTCCTGTCATTTCAGTATGTTTCATGTCATACTGAGTTAGGGTCTCATCCTTGCTTCCCTTGCAGGTGGGGAGATATTCCACCATCGGTTTCGGGGAGACAACTACACCGGCCGCGTGCGTCGAGGTGTGCCGCGCCAGTCCTTCCAGCGTCTGAGAGACCCGCAGCAACTCAGCGATACGGGGGTCGCGGTCGGCGGCGTCCTGCAACCTCGGCTCTTCCTGGATAGCCTTTTTGATGGTCATTTTGAGTTGATCGGGAATCAACTTGGCAATTTTATCTACTTCGCCAAAAGGTATGTCTAAAGCACGGCCAACATCGCGAATAACTCCGCGGGCCTTCATTGACCCGTAGGTCACGATCTGGGCAACATGATTGGCACCGCCATATTTTTTACGGACATAATCGATGACTTCTCCCCGGCGATCCTGGCAGAAATCGATATCGAAGTCCGGCATTGATTTCCTCTCGATATTGAGAAAACGCTCAAAGATCAAACCGTATGGGATAGGATCGATATTGGTTATGCGCATGCAGTAGGCCGCGAGAGAGCCGGCACCCGATCCTCGTCCCGGTCCTACGGGAATACCCTGGTCCTGGGCCCAGTTGATAAAATCGGCAACGATGAGGAAGTAGCCGGGAAAACCCATGGTATTAATGACTTCTATCTCTTTTTCGAGCCGTTCCGTGTAGATTTTGGCATTTTCAGCGGAGTAAGTACCGGCCTTTTGCATTGCCGCAAAACGTTGCTTCAAACCTTTTCGGCAGGCAGCGGTAAACATGGATTCAAGGGTTTCTCCTTCGGGAACGGGAAACCTGGGAAAATGGTAGTCGTTAAAATCGAGTTCGAGATTACACCGCTCTGCAATTTCGACGGTAGTGGCGATTGAATCCGGGCAGTAGGAGAAGCTCTCCTTCATGCTCTGCGGCGATTTGAAGTAAAACTCATCGGTGGCAAAACAGAAATGTTTTGGATCGGTAATGGTTTTTCCAGTCTGGATGCAGAGCAATACTTCATGGGCATGCGCTTCTTCACGGTTGAGATAGTGGCAGTCATTGGTCGCTACAACTTTAATGCCAAGCTCTTTGCCGAGCTGCATCAGGCCGTCATTGACGCCGCGTTGTTCATCTATACCGTTTTCCTGGAGTTCGAAATAGAGTCTGTCGCCGAAAATATCATACATTTCCAAAGCCTTCTGCCGTGCACCCGCCATATCCTTCTGTCGGATAAGCCAGGGAACCCAGCCATGCAGGCAGGCGGTAAGAGCTATGACCCCTTCGCTGTGTTCGGCAAGTACTTCCATGTCAATCCGGGGCTTGTAATAGAAACCTTCAAATTGGGCGATGGACGCCATTTTCATCAGATTCTGGTAGCCGGTTTTGTTCATGGCCAGCAGGATGATATGGAAAGCGGTTACTCCTCCTACCTGCTTTTTGTCGCTCCTGTGCCCCGGAGCTATATAAAATTCGCAGCCGATTATCGGTTTTATGCCGGCTTTCCTGGCTTTCATATAAAATTCCAGAGCGCCGTACATGGCTCCGTGGTCGGTTATGGCCACGGTATCCATTTCATATTCCTTGCATTTGGCAAGGAGGTCTGAAATTCGTATGGCTCCGTCGAGAAGACTGTACTGGGAATGGACGTGAAGATGAACAAATCCTGCACTCATAATAGTATTGAACCAGTAGAAATTACATATATGGTTGTTGGTGAGGTAGGCTGATGCTTTGAGGGTATTTCAGCCTTGAGGTGAAGTAATTGCGAGCAGGTAAAGGAGATTCTTCTGCTCGGATTTAATCCACCCGCGATACTGCGGTAATTCCGAATTCGTGGTCCCGGGGACCCATTTAAGGAAACCGGGGGACTGTGACGCCGGTATCAGCAGATATGCATTCAGCAGAAGTCATCGTAGCATACAACAATGGTTTTTGCACCCCGAAAAAGTAGATGCAGTCCTCTGTGGGTATACCGATATTTGGTGAGATGATAAATATATACTAATATTTATGGAGATTGCATGGATGACTTTTTCAGATTGCCGAGCAGAGATTCTTCTAAGGAGGGTTCAGATGTTTGGATGTTGAATCTTTGTTGAATTTTGGCATAGGAAACATACTCTTCAACCCTTTCAGAAGGGGTGAGAAAGGAGTCTAGTTTCGTTTTCAGGATAACTGGATTTATTTCTGAGTCTATGGCGATTATTCCTTCGGTTATAATTTTCTGGAGGAGGAGTTCATGGTTGGTACGTTCTTTGAGATTGGCGGCAAAGGGTAAAAAAAAGAAATTGGCAAAGATCAGACCGTAGAGGGTGGAAGTCAGAGCAATCGGCACGGCTTTGAGAATGACTGCAGTGTCTCCTATACCGCTGAGCATGGTAATAAGTCCGACTACGGAACCAATGATGCCGAAGGTGGGAAAATAGTCAGCGATGGTTTTGACGACTCGTTCGATATCATCACGGCGCAGTCTGAAAAAATACATTTCCGTGTTGAGAATCTCTCGGATCTGATCTGCCCTGTAGCCATCAACAAGGCATCCCAGAGCTCGATGGAGAAACATCGTCGATGCCTGTTCTTCGTCTTCCTGGAGGGATAAAATCCCGTCCATTCGGGACTTTATGGATAGATCAATCAGGGTCTGAACAATTTCCCTTTCAGTTCTGCGTCGGTGTCGATAGGAGGAGGAAACGACACGGGCGGCAATAGAGAGCTGTTGCCGGCGAAAGCTGAGCAGAGCAGCTGCTGTGGTCCCGCCGACCACGATGAGCAGGCCGGAGAGATTAAAATAGAGGCTGAGGTTGCCATTGATAAAAAAACCACCCAGAAAAAGAGCGATACAGAGAAGAAGTCCTATACTGTTTTTAAGTATCATAATGCAGAAAGAGATAAAGAGATTGGGGAAAGTGTGGCTATATCCTGTTGTGATGGAGAACGGGATATAACAATTTCAACGCGTCGGTTTGCCGCCCTGTTCCATTCTGAGGTGTTCGGGGCAACCGGCTGGTATGACGAGTAGCCGCTGACCACAAACTGGCGGGGATTCATGCCCATATCCCTGATCAGGAAAGAGGCAACCGCATTGGCGCGGGCGACGGAAAGCTCCCAGTTGTCGCTGTACCGTTCTGAGAAAATCGGGACATTATCGGTATGCCCTTCCACATGAATCCTGTGCGGGGTGTTGCTGATAACGGCCGCGATTTTCTCAAGAGACTGCATTGCTCCCTGCGTCAATGCTGCCTGGCCGCTTGGGAAAAGAAGATCTCCGGTGAGAACGATATGGACTGCCTTGTCCGGAACCAGATCTATTGAGGCAAATTCATTGAGATTGAAACTGTCAAGCGTTTTACGGCCTTGAGCAAAAAGTGTATTGATGGTGTTTTCTGTAGCCTGCTCCTCAGCAGCCTGCAGCGGCAGAGGCTGGAAGATATCAGCCCCTGTTTCAGCCGGAAGGGAAGTTGTGCTCAGAGACTGCTCCGGAAGAGATGGGCTTACGGGAGGTGGGGGAGCTTTCGGAATGTCCCGGGACAGCTCAGCCAGGGTCTTTTCTACATCTTTTTGGGAAAAAGTAGTGCCAAGGTCGACATCCTGGAGATGCATCGGCTCCGCTTTGGGTATGGTCCCCGCAATCATGAATGGAGCGGCGGGTTTTATCACCGTGAAAGGAAAAGAGGCCTTACCACGTTCCTCTATCTCAATCGCATCTACCGTTCTTCCGGCAATGACTTCGGGTGTGTCGCTGACGAGAAGATCCTTGTGGGCGGCCTGGTAGACAAAAAGGGAGAGAAACAGGATAAACATTGTCATCATCAGGTCGGACCAGGGCACCGACCAGTGGGTGCTTCTGGAGGAAGGAGGTCGGAGAGTAGAATCCTCCATCTGGTAAAAAGCGAAGCGTCGCTCAGCACTCTCGATACCATGCCTCCCTGCTTGGGGGAGGATAGTGGCTGGGTGTGCCGGTTGCGCAGCCATGTTGCCTGACGGGGGTTTTTGCAGTGGAATTCTTGCAGTCATTTTTACCAGAAAATGTGCTGTAAAAAAAAGAGCTGCCGGTCGGGAGTCGTTATCCTGAAACGCTCTTTATTCCTGTGGTGCATTGCATAGCGTGAGGAATCCTCAATAGAGCGGTGGCAAGCTGCTGATAAAGTAGCTGTCGTTCTTCTTTATCGGCTAAAGAGAGGGACGGCATAAGAGAAAACATACCGGGGTGGAAAAATCTTTCTGCCGGCGGGATGATGACCAGAAATCTGTCGATTTTTATGGTATTGTCATCAGAAAACAGGCTTGTAGTCAAAGAAATGAGTGGTTTCGAGTTTGCGGTAGGTATAGGTTTCGCCACGGGCAATGAATGAGCTGGTGACGGCACCGTTGGAGGTAAAGCGAACTCCTTCGAGAAATTCACCGTCGGTTATGCCGGTGGCGGCGATGGCGACTTCTTTGGAACGGATCAGGTCGTGAGCTCTGAATATTTTGTCGAAATCATGGATATTATGCATGGTGGCTTCTTCTCGGTCACGGTCGTTTTCGTAGAATATTTTTCCTTCAAAATATCCACCCAGACAACTGATTGCTGCAGCTACCAGAACACCTTCCGGAGCAAAACCGTACCCCATATAAATGTCTGCTTTTTCGCCAATTATGGCGGCAAGACAGCCGGAGATTTCACCTTCTTCAATAAGCTTGATACGGGCACCGCAGCTTCTCACTTCTTTAATGAGTTTCTGATGCCGCGCCTGGTTAAGGATGCAGACAGTGACGTTGTCGGTATATTTGCGCAAAGCACGGGCAACCCGCTTGACATTGACGATTGGCGGCTGATTGATATCAATGACGGCACCGACTTTGGGACCCACCACAATTTTATACATGCTGAGATTGGGCACCGATTGAATTGAATCTTTCTGGGCGATAACAGCGTAAGATGTGGCATTGTTTCTGCCGTCAGCGGCAGAATGATGTGCTTCGAGTGCCACAGCCATCAGGTCCATCTCTGGTCCCCCTGCCCCGAGTCGATTGGGTATTCTCATGGTGGCAGCTCGTTTGGTAAACCTGTCGTTAATCAGGTGCCCCTGTATTTCAAGCCTGTTCAGGGTTTTCGTTATCGCCTCTCTGGCGGTGTTGAGAATTTCATCTTCATTGCCCTGTCCCTGGATTCGGGCTGCCGTAAGAGCAGCTATCTCAGTTGCCCGAACTATTTCCATGCCGTAATTTTTATTCATAGATCTCTGCCGGTAAAAAGATGAGTCAATTATAATGAGTAGTTACGGATGATTTTTATCAGCTTGTCCCGTTCTTTTTTGAGAACTTTGCCTTCAATGGTGTCCTTTTTCTTCATCGGTTGGCGAAACTCATCAATAATTTCAATAGCAAGAGGAGCAGACTCAAGTTTGCGCTCCGCCTCTTTAATTTCGTCGGGTGTGGGAAGAATGATGCCGTAGATCTGGTGGGGGGTATGTACCAGAGCGTGGCCGCGGTTGTAGTAGGCCGCGGCAAAACCACCATCGACATTAATGGCAACGCCGTCTTCACTTGCCATTTGACGCCCTTTGAGGTAGTCCACCGGTGTGTGACCGTAGACTACCCGCTGAACACCGAACTCCTGCTGCAGTTTCTTTTTAAATGTTTCTGTTTTCAGGTTCTGCTTCCAGTAGAGAGAACGCTCCTCATGGGACAGTTTATCTTTGAGAAAATAGCGCTCAAATGTCTTCATGGCATGTTTACCGAAAAAAGGGGATTTCGGGCCACACCAGAGGTAGAAGAAAAGGGCCTGGTCCTTGGCGTCCTGCGGTTCATCATTGAGGTAATTTTTGCCAACCCTGCGTATCGTTTTCTGGATAAAATCAAGGAGATCTTTGCCGCGACGACCGAGAAATTCCTCAAAATCTCCTTCCGCTGTAGAGGGGACGAGGGCATGGATGTTTAAAATGTTATTGAGGATGCAATAGGTTTTTCCCTGGGTAAAGAAATATTTCAGCAGTCTTTTCAGTTTACTGTTGTGGCGGAACTGATCTTCCAAATCATCGATGACAAGCTGCTCCTCCTCTGTGAGCCTGCCGGGATCATTAACATCAATTGTGGGAAAATGTGTATCGTTCAGCCCTGCCGTTTCTCCTGATTTGAGCATTGCTGCCAGTCTGTCGAGCCAGAGCCGTGACTCCATTTCATAGTCTGGAAAGTCGAGGATTGTCTGCTCCTCCAGTTTAAACTGGATAATCGCCAGTGCTTTTTCCATGGAACGGCCCATTTCCGTTCTGGCTTTAAAATTGCCGCTGACTTTGTCTGCAGGATAGGTTTTTGCCGCAAATTCTGCAAGCTTCGAAGTGTCGAAGCGGAAGCGGTCCATTAGTTCGAAGTGATCGTACCTGCATGTTATGCGAATGGTTTCGGCAATGAGAGATTTATTGCCGGAAGCGGCGCCAAGCCAGAGTATGTCATGGTTGCCGAAGACGTAATCAACCATGTCACGGTAATAGGTAGAAGAGAGAATGCGGATGATTTTATCCGGCT
The DNA here is from genome assembly GCA_036350815.1 of Desulfopila sp. Classification (GTDB taxonomy): domain Bacteria; phylum Desulfobacterota; class Desulfobulbia; order Desulfobulbales; family Desulfocapsaceae; genus Desulfopila_A. Next base: position 830 of record JAZBNU010000365.1, on the reverse strand, counting down.
GGGCACCACGATCGAATATATCACCGAGCACCAGGATACGGTCAAGCAATACAAGCCGGATGGAATGGGACAGGTGAGCAATAAGTCTTTCCGAGATGACGGTTTCCTCAAAGATGGGATCAGGTACCGGAGAGCCGGACAACAATCTTTTGATGACGTCAAGAAATTCCGGGAGAAAGATGTCGTCGGTGCGGTAACGGATATTGGTCAGCTTGTAGCGGAGGATCTGGACAAAACAGAAGATAACGTCCTGCCGGTCCATCTGGATATCATCATCCTGGAAGAAGCGCTGCTTGCGGATGATTGAGACGAGGTGCTGGATCTTGTCGGAGCTGAAGGTATTGGGCAGCGCCTCGCGGCAGGTCTGGTAGAGAAGGCCGAAACGGCCCCGTAAAATTGACTTGAAACGGTCTCCCTCGCCATGGAGATCACTGATCCACAAGGTTGTCGGGATGTTGCAGTTCAGGTCGATCTCCATCTGCAGAAGCTGGCCCGCCAGTTTGTCGATTTCGTTGACCTGAATGTCATCATACATTTCCTGATTGAATGGGTGTTCGACGGCTGTCGTATCAGCGCTCATAGAAGTTTCTTCCTGAACTGTTGTCAGATTGGTAAGAGTCAGTTGATCAAATGTACCGGCAGTCTAGCTTTTTTTCAGCAAAAAGCCAGTAAAATCGGCTGTGAAAGTGAAGGAAGCTTTTTCTGCTCAATTGCGGCACATATAAAAATACTCCGTTCATATAGAAAAGTATCGCAAACAGATTGCAAAATCAAATGAAAGAGAATAACAAATGACTACCGCAGTGTTTCAGCCGGAATTATCCACCGGT
>JAZBNU010000364.1:0-4689 GCA_036350815.1 Desulfopila sp. | reverse complement strand
TGTCCATGCTGTTGATGCTGATATTCGGCATTCCTCTCTATATTTGTGCCACAGCCTCTACTCCGATAGCTGCGGCGCTGATTCTCAAAGGCGTCAGCCCAGGTGCGGCTCTTGTATTTCTTCTGGTGGGGCCGGCCACCAATATTACCTCACTTTCCGTCCTGGTTGGGATACTCGGGAAAAACGGTGTGGCACGGTATTTGACGGTTCTTTCCGTTATGGCAGTACTTTTCGGCCTGGGAGTAGACTATCTGTATAGACTGCTGAATATTTCGCCGCTGGCCATACTAGGTGAAGCAGGTGAAATTGTACCGTATGGCTTGAAACTGGGGGGGGCTGTTGTCCTGATCCTGCTCTCCATTAAACCGTTCTGGCAGTTGTTGAAGAAGTTGCAGAAAAATGATAAGTCAACTACAACGTATTTCAGTGGCTTTCCTTCTATCGGCTCCGGTGATACTTTGCAGGATGCTAACCATAACAGCTCATGCAGAGCCGGAAATACCGGCCAGGTTTTTGAGAAGGACAGAAGGAAATAACGGTAAGATGAAAATCCATTTTTTCCAATCCGGTACAAGGTAATAGCGTTGCCTTGCAAAACAATGACAGGTGAAATATTCAAAAATGAATAAACATATCGGAATATTAACTGCAGGCGGTGATAGCCCTGGTCTCAATGCAGCCATCAGAGGAATCGGCAAAACAGCTTTGTATAGCGGCAATATGGATATCGTCGGTTTTCGTGACGGTTTTCGAGGTCTGATGGAAAACCGGATCATGAGGCTTGATCTGAAAGTGCTCTCTTCGATTCTCACTCTGGGTGGAACCATCTTAGGAACGAGTCGGGATAAGCCGCATAAAATGCCGGTAGGAGACGATACTGTCGACATGACAGATGTGATATGCGACAATTATTATCGTAATAATCTTGATATGCTGATCTGTCTTGGAGGAGGAGGAACCCAGAAAAATGCCTACCGGTTATCACAAAGAGGGTTGAATATTCTTACTCTCCCAAAAACCATTGATAACGATGTCGCCATGACGGACGTTACTTTTGGTTTTCATACCGCAATGGAAATTGCCACCGAAGCCATAGACAGGCTGCATTCCACGGCTCATAGTCATCACCGGATAATTGTAGTTGAGGTCATGGGACATAATGCCGGCTGGCTGGCCCTGGGAGCAGGTATAGCCAGTGGCGCCGATGTTATTCTGATACCGGAAATTCCCTATGACCCAATTGAGATTGCCCGAGCAATACGACAGCGGCAGCAAAGAGGTAACAACTTCAGTATTGTTGTTGTTGCCGAAGGAGCGCTTTCTCAGACCGATCATAAAGTTTACTCCAGGCTTAAAACGAAAAAAATCAAGGCGAAGGAAGAAAAAGACGCCAAGTTGAAGAAAACAGTGGCTGAGGAGTTGGAAAAGTTTGCATCAATGCGAAGTACCAACACACTGCGGCTCTCGCAGGAACTCGAAGAAATGACAGGGCTGGAATCCCGCCTCACCATTCTTGGCCATCTGCAGCGGGGAGGGACTCCTTCGGCGGCCGATCGGGTTTTGGCAACGCGTCTGGGCAGCTCTTGTATTCAATATATTGAAGAGGGTGTCTCCGGTGCGATGATTGCGGTGAAAGGAGAGACAACTGAAGCGATTCCATTGGAGGAAGTTGTCGGACAACGATCAGTTGTTCCCCTAGATCACAGCTGGTTGCAGACGGCCAGACGAGTTGGGACCTGTCTGGGAGACTGACAGCAGCAAAGCTGGGACAAAGTGTTTTACGCTTGAGTATTTTTGAGCCTGCCGGAACGGCTATGGGATTTACCTTTGGCAAATTATTATGACTGTGTCCATAGCTCTTGAGCTGATAAAGATCTATAATGTAGCAGGGCTGTTTTGCATGCCAGCCTTTGTCCTGTTGTCCTTGTAGTTGCTACGTTACTTTTTCCGGGCCGGTTTTTGTATGGACCCGAACTATGTGATACACTTCTGATGAGATGATGACCATTGTTCTAACGGGAAGAACTGCATAACAGAACAGTTCAACGGTAATCTCTCCAGAGTGTTTTTCCTGACATGTATCGACAGTGAAGACGTATGTCTAAAAGTAAATCATTTAAACGCTCCCTTCTGCTCGGCTTTATGCTGGCAACCTTTCTTCCCTTGTTCTTTCTAGGAATCACAAGCTATTACTACCTCAATTCCAGATTAGCAGAATTCGGCAACCAGACCAGTAATCTAGCTGCGAAAACAGTAGCTACGGAGATTTCATCCTATCTTCGCAACTCTTTACATGTTCTGGAACAGACGGCAATCCTGCTCCAGACAGACCAGCTCAAACTGCTTGATACCACACCGATTCTTGATATGGTCGTTGCCGAATCAGATTATATCGAAACGCTGTATGTCGTCGACAAGACCCGGCGTATTATCAATATAGGTTTGGACCAGCGATATAAAAATGAGAGGAACAGGTTTTCAGGGGCGGATATATCGGAATTAAATATTTTTGCCAATATTGAATTTTTACAGGGACCGTACTGGTCAAGCACATATGTGTCGCCATTTTCCGGTCAGAAAAGCAGTGCTTTGATTTTCCCTTATGCCGACAATAACTATATTATCGGGATAGTGGATACTGAATATCTGCATGTTCATATTTCATCCCGATCAGAGAGAAAGAACTCATTAACAATCGTGGTTGATGAGTATGGAGAGATGGTTTTCGGACCCAGTACAATTGCTCTTCAAGAAGAGGCGAATTTTGCTTCTTCTGAACCTTTCAGAGATGCCCAGTTAGGAATTTTCGGTACTTACGAGCTCATCCTGGCCAAGACCTCTTACATCGGCAGTACGGCAAATATTGCAGAGACCAGCTGGCTGGTCATGGTTGTTCAGCCTCTTGCCGAAGCAAATAAGCCTCTCCGCAATATGACCATATTTTTTCTCGCTGCAGTAGTGCTTTCCGCTGGTGTTGTCTTTACTATGGCGATTCGTCAGTCACAAAGGCTGCTTAAGCCATTAACTGATCTGCAAAACAATATCCAGGCAGTAGCCGATGGTGATTATAAAGCAGATATTTCTCGACAGTCTCATGAGGAGTTTGAAAAAGTTGCAAAATTGTTTCGTCATATGGCAGCTGCCATACAAAGGAGAGAGAATCTTCTTGAAGTAAATGAGGAGAGACTCGTCTCTTTGCTTGAGGTGCATAATCTCAAACAGCTGGCAGAAAAGGAAATGCTGCAATTCGTGCTGGAGCAGGCAGTCAGACTGACGAGAAGCGAAATAGGTTATCTTCATATTCTCAACGAAGAAGGTACTGAGGTCAAGCTGACCCTGTGGTCCAGCAATATTGATGAATTTTGTCTGCATTATCGGTTTACCAGAGAAAAGATGGATGCGGCACGTTTGGGGTATGAGAGCATTGCAGGCAGGAAGAACGTTTTGAGAAATAACCAGAAAAATATTGTTGATTCTTCATCCGCAGAAATTGCATTCACTCTTTTACGCCAACTCAGTGTACCAATTTTTGATGGTAAAAAGATTGTAGCGGTTGTCGGGGTCTTGAATAAAATAACGGATTATGACAATACGGACGCCAGACAGCTCTCTCTATACTTCAACCACACCTGGGATATTCTGCAGCAAAAACGTTTTGAACGCGACAGGAGCCGCTTGGCAGAACAGCTGGCTCAGGCACAAAAGCTTGAGGCTATAGGAACACTGGCATCGGGCATTGCTCATGATTTTAACAATGTCCTGATGGTTATTATCGGAAATACCGAGATGGCTAAAGACAATGTGAACAAGCCGGATAAAGTTCTCAATGATTTAGAAGAAATTTTTAAAGGGGCTCTGAGGGCCCGAGATCTGGTTAATCAAATTCTTGTCTTTAGTCGAGATAATACCGAGGGCCTGAAACCTTTGGATATACGTCCTTTAGTAAAAGAAGCTGTCAAGCTTTTGCGCTCGTCGGTACCTGCCAATATAACGATTAAACAAGATATTACAGAAGAATCTTTCCCTGTCGTTGCGGAGCCAGGAAAAATCAATCAGCTTCTTATGAACCTGTGTACCAACGCATATCAAGCAATGGCTGGTATTGAAGGTGAGCTTCGCATATCTCTCCAGCCGGTTTCTCTGAAAGATGATCTGCAGAGTAAAGGAAAAATGGCGGTTGCAGCCGGAAAATATATGCTGCTCGCGGTAGAAGACAGCGGAAAAGGTATTCCCGAGGAGCTGTTGAACAGGATATTTGAGCCGTATTTTACGACACGGGAAAAAGAGCGGGGAACCGGGTTGGGACTGGCAGTAGTGCATGGCATAGTAAAGGGCTTGAAAGGTGCTATAGTTGTGGAGAGTGAGCCTGGAAAAGGTTCAAAATTCAAAGTCTATCTTCCTGTTGCCCAGGCAGAAACAGTATCTGAGGAGCATATTGTCAGCGGTGCACTTCCTGGCGGCAATGAGCGTATTCTCTATGTTGATGATGATGAGGGAGTAGCGCTGGTCAATGGTCGAATTCTGGAGAGTCTCGGCTACAGAGTGTCCACATATGTTGCTAGTACTGAGGCTTACCACATTTTCAGTCAAGATCCTCAGATGTACGATCTGGTTATAACAGACCTGGATATGCCCGGAATGACAGGTGATGTGTTCGCTGCCAAAATACGTGCTTTACGGAATGATATT
>JAZBNU010000363.1:0-4197 GCA_036350815.1 Desulfopila sp. | reverse complement strand
GCTATCTTCGTTTCGCAACAAAAGATTTACTTTTTTTGATGGGGATATATTTTTGCTCATCCTGCCTCCGTATGCCAGATTTGCACAACATTTCACTTGCAGCAATGTCAAATATACACACTGCGTTAATTGTGTCATAAACCACACAATTCATGGATCAACACTCCTGTCAGCAGGAAAAAATCTTCGCCAAAAGGATACTCGAAAGAAAAGATGCTTTGAATATAAATCGTTAAATATCAAAAACTTAGCAAAAAGTATCTCAGTTAGCAGCAAAGATCCTGTGAATATTCCTAATTCGGGCCTGTAGTTTGCAGTATTAAAAAAGCAACAGGAGAATCTGTCCTTGAAGTTGTTGATCCGCAACGACTGAAGGTTCTGTAACCCCAACATATCACAGAAGAAGATGCAGCTATCAATTCAACAGGCAACCTCTTGGAAAAGCATCACATATAAAGTTGTCGTCCGATGTCTCGGGGAAACAGTGCTGACACTCATTGCTGCAGCCCTTGCCATAATCGACATAAGCTGCATCTGTCTGCTCTTTCTGCTGAAGAAAATACTCCGTTTTTTCCTCTTCGCTGCAGGAATACTTTTGTTTGCTCTATTTTTTATACTTGCATACTGCCTGGTTCTGGGAGTCTCACCCGCCGTCGGCTCCACTCTGCAAAACAACATTTCCTAAAACAGTTTCAGGTTGATATCAAATATAGTGGTCAAGCTTCCCTTTCCACATCACGGTGCAGACAGTGCATTTCAAGAGGAAGCATTTTCAGGATATCACACAGAACTTCTACTACAGCCACTGAACGATGCCTGCCACCGGTACACCCCACAGCCATGACCAACTCTTTCTTATCCATGGAAATATGCTGCTGAACCAGATAAAAAAGAAAAGGTTTCAACAACGTAACAAACTCTCGTCCTGGAGCACTGCCAAGAACATATTCCGACACCTCATGATCCAGTCCAGTACGGGGCCTGAGTTCTTCCACCCAGTATGGATTCGGCAGACAGCGAACATCCCAGAGATAATTAAGGTTCTCCGGAGTACCATGTTTAAAACCAAATGAAAGCAGTGTAACTTTCATTTTCGTCGTTTGGTTCATTTTTTTCTCCTCTCTGCTGATCGGCAGTCTGGCTTTTCACCTTCAAATGCAGCCCGGAATAACCGGATATTTCTTTGTCACTTCACGGGAAATATCCTTTTTGGAGATATCCGTCATCTTTTCTGCCCATTAGCAAAACGGACGAAGTTTTTCTCCGCATCGGCTGTACCTACAAGAATAAGTTCTGCACCCTCTTGCAGTACTGTGCCGGGTTCAGGGCCACTTTGCTGGATATCTCCCTGGCGCAGGGCAACAATGCTGCATCCTGTTTTTTCACGGATTCTGCTCTCGATAATGGTTTTTCCCGCCACTTTTGCAGGAACAGGTGTATTAAAAACCACAAGACCGTCTGTAAATACCGACACCTGCCCCGGCAGCAGAACATTCAGAATAGCCCCTGCCCCCATGGAGGCATAAGACATGACGAGATCCGCTCCAGCGCGGTGCAGTTTTGATACACTTCTTTCCACCGTTGCCCGGCTGATGATCTGAACATCCTGGCGCAATTGACGGCAATAAAAGGTGAGGTAGATATTCATATCATCGTTATGGGTGGTTATAATAACGGAACGGGCCTTATCAATACCTGCTTTTTTGAGTGTTTCAAGATCAGCCGCATCACCCTCAATATAACTACTTTCGCCATGAATAAGGGAAGCGCGCTTTTCGATGATCGTATATTTGATCCCCTCTCTGGCCAGGCTTGCTGCAGCAGCATTACCGACTCTCCCGCCTCCAAGAATAAGAACCGGAGAATCTGGAGCAAATTGCTGCTCCGGTCGTGCATAGGTATCACCAAAGCAGTCCAGCTGCTTCCGGGAACCGGCGAGAACAAGAATGGAGGCGGCACTTATGACGGTATCCGGCAGAGGCTTCAGCAAACGCCCTTTCTCCCAGATTCCGACAACAATCACCCCTGTCTCTTCACGTATTCCGGATTCAAAAAGGCGTTTGCCAATAAGAGGAGAATCGGCAGCCGGGGCCACCCCGATATGCAGCTCGTCATAGCTGGCAATAACATTGATGGTTTTACTCAGCCCAAGAGTCCTGTGCGCCAGAGACTCCCCCAACATCTTCATGAACTGAAAAACATGCATACTCCCTGAAAACTCCAGAATATCAACAGAATGATCCTTGTCGGCATTGGTGACAATGGGTACTTTTTCGCACACTTCCCGGATAGTAAACGAGATATTGGTATTAATAAGATCGTCCACGGTGGCAACCACCATTGCCGCCCTCTCCACACCCACGTTGATGTAGGTTCTGGCATCATCCGGAAGTCCTATTACAACTTTATAGCCGGCATCAAGCAGCTCAGCGGCAGTATGCGGATCCGGCGCTAGAACGACATAAGGGTACTTTCTCTTGCGCAGCTGCTCCACCAGTTTTCGTGTTACGGGGTCCAGCCCGGCAATAATTACATGGCCCCGCACTTCCTCTGGGAGCTTGCTCGGAGTCCTCGCCTGCTCCTGTACTTCCAGCCATGGTGCATAAAAGAACTGGATAAACGTAAAAGGGAGAATTACCAGCATGAATATAATGCCGGAGAGCAGAACAAACATGGTAAACATCCTGCCAAGATCGGTATGGAAGGTAATGTCACCAAAGCCCAGCGTCGTCATAACGGTCAAGCTCCAGTATACTCCGGTTATCCAGGTGAATTCTCTACCTTCATAGACCATTATGACGTGGAAAAGGACACTGTAAATCAGGACGATGACAAAGAGCAACACCATAAATTTTGCCAGAGTGACAAAATTTTTACGGGCGGTCTGATTCTGGAAAAACAGTAAGATTGGTGTGGTTGGAATGAGCATGACAATCGTAGTTTCCGTTACAATGGAGTTCTGGCTCCATCATCTAATTCATTTAAGAAAGCATAGACAAGTGCATACGCCTCATCATAGATACCTTCATCCGAACTGGCCCTCGGTCCGGCAATATTTAGAACATGAGGAGCGCATTCCCGCAACCACCTTTTTATCGACAGAAGGGCTTCAGTATGGTCAAGCTTTTTCAGATCGACATGAAGACACGGCCTGCCCTCCTCGACAGCAATTCTGGACGTCAGTGCTGAGCCCCCGCTAAGCCGACCGCGGGAGATGATGAGCGTCGCATCCGCTGTGATCACATTCTTTCTGGTTCTGGCCGGGTATGAATCCGTCATCATCTCGTCCATGATATATTTCTCCGAGAGTGGTCCAGACTCTGTCTTTCTTCCGGCAGGGAGCCATCCGCCATACCTCTTCCGACAGGCAATTGCGGCATCCAGAGCCGCCTGATCCACCCCGGTCTGTCCACCGGAAATAACTCTAAACATCATCTCCCCACGTCTCGTTTTTATAACCAATGATTGCATTATCACTCAGACATTTCTGCTCTTCTTCCATAGACTATCATCTCTCCAAAGCAAATCAAGGCCTGAAACAAAATATGTTCTTCATCCCGATGCAAAAAGCTGCTTTTCCTAAAAAACCAGCAGGTCAGCAGAATATATCAACATCATGAAGAAAAGCCATTAGTAAAGAGGAAATGTACGGCTGCTCTGCATAGCTCTTTTTGCTTCAAAAGATTTACAGCAGACAGTTAGATAAAGCATAGCGCTTCAAGTTCGATTCTGGTATGAGACCATGCACATATTTTTCCGGGAAAACTGATGCTCCAGAAAAGGCAAACACACAGCACATATAAAGAAGTAATACGGGTATGTTTCCCTCTGGTAATGTCCATGTCGGCAACCACCATCATGGAATTTACCGACCGGGTTTTTCTTGCAAATTACTCAATTGACGCTATTGCTGCTGTTGCTCCGGCCGGCATTGCGGCCTTTCTGTTCATGGTATTTTTTGGAGGTGTAGCGGGCTACACCCAAATCTTCATAGCCCAGTATCACGGTGCCGGAAAACGCAGACAACTGGGAGCCATCCTCTGGCAGGGTATCTATTTCAGCCTTTTTTCCGGTATCATTTTTCTCCTGCTTTCTTATTTTGCCGCCGCCCCTCTTTTCGCTCTGGCCGGTCATCCTCCTGAAATTGTAATTCTGGAAGAGATCTATTTCAACATACTTTGCCGTGGTGCCGTGCTG
>JAZBNU010000362.1:0-3283 GCA_036350815.1 Desulfopila sp. | reverse complement strand
TAACACACGTACCGCCAGGCAACAAAGGGCTGTCCGACGGCAGCTGGATGGAAAGAATTATTGAGCAACCTGGTAAATGCACATTTTACAGGTAATACCCTCATTTTTCAAATAGTCGGTGTTTTCCATGCCGAGGAGTTCCCAGGCGTGCTGCTGCTCCAGGGCGATCATGTGTTGGCGGTAGCCGTAATCTTCATAGGCGCCTTCGCGGATGGTAAAGCAGATAATGCCTCCTGGTTTGGTTATGCGGATAAGTTCATCGAAGGCGTGGGCCTTGACGTGACCATAGGTGAAGGTTCCGGTACAGACTACGGCGTCATAGCTGTCTTTTTCTATATCGAGGGGCTTGCTCAAATCAGCCTGCAGGTGAAGCTGATAGATGTTTTTCTGCTCGGCTTCGTCGAGCATTTCTCTGGAGTAGTCGAGGGCATCCATTGTTGTATAGCCACGTCTGGCAAGTTCTTCGCCCACCAGCCCGGTACCGCAGCCTGCATCTAAAATCCTGGCGTCTTTGCGGTCAAGAACCCGTTCGAGCGTCTCGGCCGTGGCAATGTGGGCGACATAGCCGAAACGGCCAACCGTATCGCTGTCGTAGTCGGCAGCCCAGTCTTTATAGGCATCCATCAGCTGCTCATGGTTTTTGGCGGTATATACTTTGTCGAGGGTCGTGTTGTCACTGACCATGATATGCTCCTAAGTTGTAAAATGAGATATGTTGGCAGATCATCCCTGCAGAACCTGGTAGGTAATAAATTTGGCAGTTACGTTTTCTTTGACGAGATACTCTTCTTCGCGCAACTCCTGCAGCTGCCAGCATCTGGTCGCTTCCATTTCCAGCATTTTTTCGCGATAACCATACTCCTGGTAAGCACCGTCACGAATGGTAAAGCAGATATGGCCGCCCGGCCTGGTAATGCGTACCAGTTCATCGAAGGCATGCGGTCCGACATGGGCAAAGGTAAAGGTGCCGACACAGATGGTGGCATCATAGCTGTTGTCGGCGATATTGAGCCGGCCATTCATGTCTTCTTGATAGAGTGTGGTGTAGATCTCTTTTTTTTCCGCTTCACTGAGCATGTCTGCGGAAAAGTCCATGGCATCGACATTTCCATAACCGAGCTGGTCCAGAATTTCTCCTACCAGCCCTGTGCCGCAGCCGGCATCAAGTACTCTGCTGTCCTGTGAGTCAAGGTGAAAATCCAGCATGTCCGCCGCAACCTTAGGACCGACGTATCCCATTATCTCGAGAGTGTCTTTATCGTAGAGATGGGCCCACTTGCTGTAGGCTTCCAGGAGTTCCTGTGATGTGGAAGCTTCATAGGTGGCTTTCCATAGTTCCGGTGTTTTCTGTGTCATATTTTCTCCATTGGGGTAGCGAAACCAGAAACGGCAGCCTGGGCAGGCCGCTTCTGGTCCCTGGGTATTGATACTTTGAGTTTGACGGGGAAAACCGAGGGGTTAATAGCGGTAATGGTCAGGCTTATAAGGTCCCTGCACCGGTACCCCAATATAGTCGGCCTGTTCCTGAGTCATTTCCGTCAGTATGGCTCCAAGTTTGTCGAGATGCAGTCTGGCAACCTCTTCATCAAGCTTTTTGTCAAGGGTATGAACGCCCGTTGGTCGGGAATCCCGGTTTCGCCAGAGATCGATCTGTGCCAGGACCTGATTGGTAAAACTGTTGGACATCACAAAGCTGGGATGACCGGTGGCGCAACCGAGATTGACCAGTCGACCTTCGGCCAGCAGATAGATGGAATGACCATCGGGAAAGATGTATTTATCCACCTGAGGTTTGATCCGGATCTTTTCTATTCCAGGAAAAGCGTTGAGGCGCTCTACTTCGATTTCATTATCAAAGTGTCCGATATTACATACAATGGCCTGGTCTTTCATCTTGCTCATATGCTCAGCGGTAATGATATCCTTGTTGCCTGTGGTGGTGACGTAGATGTCGGCTGTGGCCAGGGCATCCTCGACCCGGCAGACGGTATAGCCGGCCATACAGGCCTGCAGAGCACAGATGGGGTCGACCTCGGATACCAGTATCCTGCATTTCTGTCCGGCCAGCGATTCCGCCGATCCTTTGCCGACGTCGCCAAAGCCGCAGATCATAGCGGTTTTTCCAGCCAGCATCACATCCATGGCGCGACAGATGCCGTCCACCAGGGAATGACGACAGCCATAAACATTGTCAAATTTTGATTTGGTCACGGAATCGTTGACATTTATGGCCGGTACCAGCAGCGAGCCTTCCTTCTGCATATGATAGAGACGGTGGACTCCTGTGGTGGTTTCCTCAGAAACGCCTCGCCACTCTTGCACTGCTCTGTGCCAGAAGGTCTGGTCGGCACGATAGATATCGCCGAGCAGTTGGTGGACAACCTGGAGTTCCTTGTTGTCTGTGGCTCCATCGAGAAGAGACGGGTCGCTTTCGGCGGCGTATCCCTTATGGAGGAGAAGGGTGGCATCTCCGCCGTCGTCCACGATCAGCTGCGGAGTTTTACCGTCAGGCCAGGTCATGGCCTTGAGGGTGCACCACCAGTATTCCTCCAAGGTTTCGCCCTTCCAGGCAAAGACAGGAATGCCTTTTGCGGCAATTGCGGCAGCGGCATGATCCTGGGTGGAGAAAATATTGCAGCTTGCCCAGCGGACATCGGCTCCCAAGGCAGTAAGGGTTTCTATCAAAACGGCGGTTTGCACCGTCATGTGCAGACTGCCCATGATGCGTACACCCTGCAGAGGTTTTTCCGGGCCATATTTTTCTCTGGTGGCGATCAGGCCGGGCATTTCCTGTTCCGCAATTTCAATTTCGCGGCGGCCCCATTGTGCCAGAGTAATATCGGCGATTTTGTAATCGTTCTTTGCTGTCGCGGCGGTTTGGGAGACAATATCCCTGATTGTCTCCGAGGACTGTTGGTCCGCCGAGACCTCTGCTGTACTCTCTGATAGCATTGTTTCTCCTTGTATATGTGTGGTGGTGATTATTTTTTGGGTGTCATGGGCAATTTCAGGCAACCTCTTCAACTGCAAGGTCGAGAGCCTCAAGCAGGGCTTCAACCCGATCGGTGCGCTCCCAGGAAAACTTTTCTCTGCCGAAATGGCCGGCCACAGCAGTGTCCCGATAACTCCATCCCCTGGGCGTGGTCAGTTCCAGATCTCTGATAATTTCTGCCGGTCTGAAATTGAAAATTTCCTCGGCCTCCAGGACTTGCTGGATATCTGTGTCCTCCGCCTTTCCTGTACCGAAGGTGTCGACATTGATGGAAAGAGGTCTGGCTATGCC
>JAZBNU010000361.1:0-3810 GCA_036350815.1 Desulfopila sp. | reverse complement strand
TTTTCCACCCGTCCTTTCAAGCAATTTTGTGCTTTTCAAGGTATTTCCCAACAGCTTATGGGGGAAATTTGTCTTCTCACCTCTATTTCCGTCAATTTTGGACAAACGCATCCATTAGCGGACATTGAGTTTTTTAAAAATCGAATACCGGCTCATCATATCCGGGCCAGCCATCATTATAGGGTGTAATCTCCGGCTCCGTATATTCGAGGGCGGACTTCGGTGGTGCCCTTAGGTTTTTCTTCTCTTAGAAGATATTCAGATGAGTGAGAATCTTTTTTATCACCGTCTTTTGCGAACGACATGAGAAATGACCGGCCGATAATAACCGTATTGCCGCTGAAAGAGATCGTCATAGCGCTCCTCAAACTCGAGAAAGTGATGATCGAGAAGCTTCCACAGAGAGGTCTCCTGCGGTTTTCTTCGCCTGTATATTTTGACCTCGCTGCTGTATTCCATACCGCTCCCCTTTTGCCGGGAAGGGAGCTATCATAACAGCGATATCTGACATTTTTCTTACATTGACATCATCCAGGGGAAAGATATTGATATTTTCAAAAGAAACCTGATTGTACCACTGCAGAAAAAAGACAACACCCTCTTTGTTGCCGCCAAGGATCCCGCCAACCAGGCCGAGATTCCTCTGGTTAAAAAGCTATTTGATGTTGAAAAAGTGAGTTTTGTTCTGTCATTCGGCGACGACATCCGAGAATGCCTCAACACCATTCACCCCGATGACACAGGCGACCCATATGGCGCAGAAGGGTTTCACGACGAGGCTGCGATTGAAGAAGATATTGAGATAGAAATTGATTCAAGACCTGCAGTAGAACTCGTCAATAAGATTATTGAAGAAGCCTACAAATTGGGTGCCTCCGATATTCACATCGAACCATACGGTAATGTCGAGGACGCTGAGGTTCGCTAACGGGTTGATGGTAGCTGTATCGATAGCCTGCGTATCCCGAAAATGAACGCCAGGTCAGTTGTTGCCAGGATCAAGGTGCTTGCAGATCTTGACATTTCTGAACGGAGAAAGCCCCAGCACGGCAAAATTAAGTTCACCACTACCCAGGCAGACAATATAGAACTGCGTATTGCTACAGTACCGACATCCAGCGATAATGAGGATGTTGTCCTTCGTATCCTGGCAGATAGTGAACCGTTGCCGCTTAAAGATATAATGCCCAACCGCGTACTGAGAAGGATCAAAACTGCCATCACTAAACCACATGGCATGTTTCTGGCTGTCGGCCCAATGGTTTCAGGTAAAACGACCACCCTTCACTCGGCACTGAGCTACATCAACACCCCTGACAAAAAGATATGGACAGCTGAAGATCCTGTGGAAATAACACAGCATCACCTCAGACAGGTGCAGGTCAAGCCTAATATAGGCTACACTTTTGCTGCGGCAATGCGTGCTTTTCTGCGGGTTGATCCAGATGTCATCATGATCGGCGAGATGCGGAACTACGAAACAGCAAAAATGGGCATCGAGGCATCGCTGACAGGCCATCTTGTCTTCAGTACCCTGCATACCAACTCCGCGGCAGAAACTGCAGTGCGTCTTACAGGCAAGAAGCTATAAATGAAGGAATGACAGTTTTTTTCCAGGAAGGGCTGCACCTTGTATTTTCAGGCAGAACAGACATCAAGCAGGTAATGGCAACCTGCATTGCCTGACAGACTGCCTGCTTTCCATACCGGTTATTGACGAGCCCCTTCAATAACCGGTATTCTTTTTTATCTATCAGGTCAGGATGTGTAAAAGCAAAACGACTAATGTGACATTACCCTATCGATAGCTTCTTCTGTCCTGGGAGCTATAAACAAAAGAGAAGCCAGCACTATTTACCGGCATTTCCAGTATTTTCTCAAAATTCCGCACCTCACTGTAACCTCTTGCTTTTCTATATTCTATTGCATATACAATTTTCTGTTCCAATACAACACCTTGCTGGTCCAGGAACACAACACGAACATCGAGATAGTCTACACCACCGAGATACCCGACATTGCCGGCTATAGACAGCTTACTACCAGATAGTCTGTAGCTATAATCAATGGTAAGCAACCCCTGCTTGAAAGTACCTGTGCTTTCCTGCGAACC
Organism: Desulfopila sp.; assembly: GCA_036350815.1. GTDB lineage: Bacteria > Desulfobacterota > Desulfobulbia > Desulfobulbales > Desulfocapsaceae > Desulfopila_A. The sequence continues at coordinate 1,697 of JAZBNU010000361.1, read as the reverse complement.
AGCAAATGCAATCCTTTCTGATTCCGGTATGTTGGTCCCCACCACAGAGCAGCCAAAAAGAAACAGTAACACAATTATCTGCAATAACAGAATTGCTGTATCCTTTTGCATAACTCTTTGATTTGATTTCATACTGCCTCCTCAATATTGTTTTATCCCAAGATTTTATCATATGCAGATAAACTCAGAAAAAAATCACATACTCAATGCAGATATATTTACTTCTCCTTATCTGCAAGAATAATTGAATTAATTATAGCCTCAAGCTTCCGGGGGGAGAGACTGCTGCCTGTCTTACGTGGAGATCCGCCTATGATATCACTGCCGCCCCAGGCATTTTCTGCTGAGTCTATCATATCTGCCGTATTAAGAGCCGCATATATTCTCGCCAAGGGAAACTGTACATACGGTGACATTTTTCCGATAACATATGTATAGTTCCCATCATTACGCCTTCTCATGCCGACAAAGGCCTTGGTGCCCGATGCATAAACACCGGTCCTGGCATACACACTTGTCTCATTGATCATTTTCCAGCCATCTCCCCCCCCAATGATTTCAGGGGTTGTGTCAATGTCGACAGAACCTCCTTTTGACTGGGAAAAGAGGGAAATCCTCTCTCCAATTTCGTTGATTAAATCGAGTAACCCATCACCTGTCATAGCGTGCAGAGTTCGTTTGCTTCTTGCTGTTGTATACGGCTCGAACACCCACGCCTGCCTCCTTAGTAGAGAATTCGGGTCAAACTGGTCATCAAAAGGAAAGGCACCGGCAGATGCGTCCATGAGATCTTCAAAAACCAGAAATCTGGCAAGAGGATCCTTCCACTTGATTGCCAAAGCAGCTTCAGGATTATTAAGAAGCCAACAGGATAGGCAGACATCCTGATCGGCATCATTCACATAGACATGGGCATAGGGTTTGCCCTTTTTCTGAAATGAATCAAAGAGCCCCATTTTCATTGAGAAAAAAATTTGCATACAGGTGCTTCGTGTGGCCATTCGGTCAACCGACTCATGGTGATTGAAATTAACATATGGCCCTCTCGGGGTAAATTTGGTCTGACCGGACACATAGCCGTCAAGCCCCATGGAGTATGGCGGTTTACTGGCCTGAAATGTCTCCCACGTTACAACGTGGCCGGGTTCAGCATGAATGATGATATCGGTCATTGTTTTCAGCTATTAGTAATGCTGGCAATGTGTTAAGGCCGCAGCAGCGAAGGCAGTAAAGTTGAAAGAAAACTCACCGTAACTCCCTAACTCTAATCTCGCCATTGTAGAATATCAATCCCAGGGCACAAATAAGAACACTGGCTCACAACAATTCCTTTTTTCCCAGCATACGACAATATCGATCAGCCTCTTTGATAAGGTGGCCTGTCATTCTACAATTTTGCGGCATGCCTTCAATTTTGCAGCTTTTGCAACCTGCTGTTTATAAACGGCTCGTGACCAGGTGATAAGTCACCGCTTTTTAAGACCGCTCTAACTTTTCCGCAAATTCCTTTCCGTATGCCGTCAAAACCAAACGACCTATCCTTTCCCATCCGTCGTTTCAAGCAATTTTGTGCTTTTCTAGGTATTTCCCAGCAGCTTATGGGGGAAATATGTCTTCTCACCTCTATTTCCGTCAATTTTGGACAAACGCATCCATTAGCGGACATTGAGTTTTTTAAAAATCGAATACCGGCTCAT
>JAZBNU010000360.1:0-6229 GCA_036350815.1 Desulfopila sp. | reverse complement strand
TGTATTTTTGCGGCTTGGGCCGTTACTGAGTTATGTTGACAAGACTTGCAGGGATGGTTTTTCGAGCATTCGGTTGTCAAGAGATACCATGCTGAGGGCGGTTCTCTGCAAAGTGACAGCAGACACCAAAGGAAAGAGAGCATGAACAGTGACGTTGGAGAAAGACTGGTACAGGTTTTAAAAAACCCTCAGACATCTGAGAGTGTTGAGAGTTTTGCCAAGGCAATGGAAATAACCAAAGCTTATGCCGGCTCGGGGGCTGCGACGCATTTCAGTGCAGTTGCAAGGTTGTTTTATGATCTCTTTGAGATGTTCGAAACAGGCAGGGATCCTCGTCAAAAATAGTTGAGACATCAATGATCGGCAACGCCCGGAAGCCAGGTCCTCTTACGGGGCGTGAGTGGCCGGTGTGCGTGCCGCTAAGTGACTGCTCTGAAACGTTATCCTTTGCTTGGGGGCGGAGTGCGGCGCAGGTATTTTTTCCAGCAGTGGAGATCCATGGAGCAGTCTCTGGTGATCTTGTCGAGGTAGTGGAGGTTGAGACCGATATTGTCCAGATAGATATTCCTGTCTATCTGCCAACGTATCCGAAAATGGGTACGCATGGCGGGGCTCAGGTTGCCAAGGGTCTGGTCGAGCCTTCTTTTGATAACCTGCTCATGGAATTCGAGAGTACTATGCATCAAATCGATGGCGGAAGTATGTCTGTCAATACCGCTGTCGCGGTGTTCTTGAAAAAGCAGGGGTAGACTTTCGACATAATATCGGTCCGCCATCTGGGCAAGCAGGTCGGCTGTGCCTACTACCTGACCGCAGAGGTGAAGGTCTCTATCGGTGACGGTGTTGTGCTCTGCTTCCCAGTCCAGCATGGTATATCTAATGATAGTGGCGCAGTTGGTACGGTATTCTTCCGGATAATTGTTGGTTTTCAGGTAGAGATCGAGGATGGCAATAGACCGTTTTTCATGATGAATGGTATACCCGGTGTCATTTTCTACCTCTTCTAAAGACTGCGGCAACATACCGGAATCATGAAAATATGCACTGAGAAGACCCTGAAGAACAAGATCGTGGGGCAGCCTGTTCTGCTCATGATAGAGGCCGTGGAAAAGACGGATGGTTGCCAGAACAACACTGTGCGTGTGCCTGAGGTTGTGGTACTTGGTTATGCTCTCTTCAAATCCGGGGTAACTGCCGGAAAAAATCGCAGTAACATCTTTATGTACCTGGCGAAGAAGGGTACAGTCTGCTTCCGGACATATTTGTGAAGCCAATACTATGATTTCATCTAACGGATCAGCTGTTTTGCCTGTCTCGAAGATGCAGTTTAGGTCTATATTGGTGAAAGACGATTTTTCCATATTATGCCAGAGTTTCTATGGGAGCAGTATTGCACAACATGCAGCTTTGGGGGCACCCGACAGTGGCGAGAGCTACAACCTTCCCTGTTTTGCCATTGCACTTTAAACCTTCAACAGCGACAATGCAAGTTGGACAATAAGTAGCAGTAACTGTGTTCCATTCTGCATCATTTTCTATCAGTTTTTTTCTACTAGCGCTGGACTTTCTCAATTTTAGAATGTATGGTTGTCAACCACAGTGGTGAACTGTTTCGGGCACTCTCAGGGGAGAACGCCATACTTGCATAAAAAGCATCAATCATGGCACTGTAATGATAACAGATAAAGAACCTGCCGTTATTCTCATCGTTGATGATGATGACCTCGTTTTAAAAACGCTTAATGTCCTTGTCACCTCTTTAGGATACCAATGCCTTTTAGCTGAAGACGGCATAGAAGCAGTTGAAATTATAAAAGAGAAAAAATGTGACCTCATCCTTTCCGACGTCCTCATGCCTAATATGGACGGTCTGGAGCTGCTTGCCTATGTTCGGGAAAATCATCCTGAAATTGATGTTATCATCGCCACCGGATTCAGTGAACGAGCCAGTTACGCTGATGTGATCAAGGCTGGGGCAATTGATTTTATCAAAAAACCCATCGACCAGGCTGAGCTTGAAGCCAAGCTGGCCAGAGCTTTCCGTGAGCGGAAGATGGTTATGGAACTGGAACAGCTTTCCCTGGTCGACAGCCTGACTTCTGTGTTCAACCGCAGAGCTTTCGATCAGAAATTTGTCTATGAGGTTGAGAGAGCGCACCGGCAGGACTATCAGCTTTTTCTCGCTATCATTGATATCGATAATTTTAAGGAATATAACGACAAGTACGGCCATCAGGAAGGTGACAAGGTTCTTATTTCTCTTGGTGAAATTCTGGAAGACTGCACCCGTAATAATGTCGATATGGTCTTTCGACTGGGTGGGGATGAATTTGCCGTGCTGTTGCCGCAGACCAGTGCCAATCAGGCCACCGAGATTGTGCAGAGGATTTTACTGCGCTATATTGAGTCCAACTATGGTAAGACAACCCTGTCCATAGGCATCGTTTCCTGCGGGCGTGATCCCGAAATGGAGCTGGACAAGGATATTGCCCGCATGAAGGAACGAGCCGACAAGACCATGTACGAGGCAAAAAACAGTGGCAAGAACTGTGTGATCTGTCGTTTGTAGAGTTCCGCAGGTCTTGCCTGGTAATTGAGATGGCTATTTTTTGTCGAGTGCGTCTTTTCGGAACTCCAGATTCGGAGCTACCGGATATTTCCCATCAAAACAGGCCAGGCAAAAATCCTTTCGTGCCAGCCCAGTCGCCTCAACCAGACCTTCCTCACTGAGATAATAGATGGAGTCAAGGCCGAGTAATGCGGCAATCTCTTCCGTGTTTTTGTTCGACGCAACCAGCTGATCACAGGATGGGAAGTCAATACCATAATAACAGGCGTGCCTGGTCGGGGGACAGCTGACCACCATGTGGACTTCCCTGGCACCGGCACTGCGCAGAGAACGGACCCTGCTTTTCCCGGTGGTTCCTCTGATTACAGAGTCTTCGACGATAATAACACGTTTGTCCTGCAGAAAGGAACGGACCGGGTTGAGTTTGACCCGGACATTGAAATCGCGCATAGACTGGGTCGGCTGGATAAAAGTCCGTCCGACGTAATGGTTCCTGATAACACCAAATTCCATGGGAATTCCAGATTCCTGCGAGTAGCCGAGAGCGGCATAGTTGCCGGAGTCTGGGAAGGGCATGACAAAATCACCATCTATGGGGTTTTCGCGTGCCAGTATGCGGCCCATCCTTTTGCGTGCCTCATAAACGTTGATTCCGAAGATTTCCGAGTCGGGCCTCGCGAAATAGACGTTTTCAAAAATGCAGAAGCTGGTGTCCCGCTTGGGCCAGGGGTAAATAGACAGCATTTCATCCTTGGTAATTATCAGTACCTCGCCGGGCTCGATATCGCGAACATAATTAGCCTCAATAAGGTCCAGTGCGCATGTTTCAGAGGCTACTACCCAGCCGCCGTTGTTGAGCTTTCCAAGACAGAGTGGACGGAAGCCGTTGGGATCCCGTACGGCGACCATGGTATCTTCCGTCATCAGAAGAAGGGAGTAGGCCCCTTTGAGGGAGGAAAACGATTCCCACAGGGCTCTCTCCAGACCGAGATGGGCGGTGCGTGCCATAAGATGAAGGACAATTTCGCTGTCCATGGTGGTCTGGAAGATGGAGCCTTTTTCCTCGAGCTCTTTTCTCAGCTCGATGGAGTTGACCAGATTGCCGTTATGGGCAACCGCCAGCGTTGTTCCCTTGTGGGTAACGGTCAGGGGCTGAGTGTTGACGATGTTGGATGCCCCGGTGGTGGAGTAGCGCACATGGCCAATGGAGATATGGCCTTGGAGTTCCTGAAGGATTTCTTCGGAGAAAACTTCCGGCACCAGTCCCATGTTTTTATACGAGTTGACCCTGGTGCCGTCGGAGGTGACGATGCCGGCACTTTCCTGGCCTCTGTGCTGTAGGGCGTAAAGGCCGAAATAGGTCAGTTTGGCGGAATATTTATGATCGAAGATACCGCAGACACCGCATTCGTGCCTGGGGTAGTCGGATATTTCCTGATCGTCAAAATGGTGTACCATTTTTGTTTCCTTGTAATAGAGCTGCCCAACGGGATGCAGTCCCATTGGTAAAAAAATGCGAAAGGCACAAAGATGCCGCTCTTTGTGCCTTTTGTCCAACGCGATTCCAATTCTTATTATAAATGCAACAGAAATTCAACCAGAAAGAATTGTCATCGTCACAATCACCGGAATCCACTGCTGCCAGGTGTATTTGTCCGACAGGCTGGGGGAAAACCAGCCTCAGAGTGTTTTCATGAAATATGTGGGCTGACACTGGTGTACAAATCAGGTCTGGTCCGTCACCAGAGCCAAAAGAAGCTCGGTCAGTTCCACCATATCGTTCAGATCGACCTGTTCTTCCGTGCTGTGCACCTTGGACATACCGGTTGGGATGATGGCGGTGGGCAGGCCTCTGGCACTGAATATGTTTGCGTCGCTGCCGCCGCCGGCAATATCGAAGGCCATGGGGCGGCCAACCAGTGTGGTGGCACTTTGAATCCGTCGCAATACCGGATCGTTGTCTTCGAGGCGCATTACTGGAAAATCTTCCTGTGTTTCGATCATAACCCTGGGGTGATTCTCTTCTCCTGCCGCAGGCCACTCAGCGGCCACTCTTTCGAAGATATCTGTGATTTCCAGGGTATGTTTTTTCAGCATTTCCGGAGAATGGCTGCGTACTTCACCTTCGAGAACGATCAGCTCCGGAACGATATTGCTGGCAGTACCGCCGCTGATCAGACCGAAATTGGTGGTGGACAGGGAGTCCACTCTGCCGAGGGTGATATGGTTTATGGCCTTGGCGGCTACCGCAAGCGCGTTGATGCCTGCCTCGGGGTCCAGGCCGGAATGGGCGGCTCTTCCCCGAACAGTGATCTTGAGCCTGTTGGCGGCCGGAGCGCCGGTTATAATTTTGCCCTGGCGGCTTGAATCCAGAGCATAGCCATACTGTGCCTGAATAAGGGAGGTGTCCAGCGCTTTGGCGCCCATGAGGCCGATCTCTTCGCATGTGGTGAAAACCAGCTCAACAGGACAGTGGCGGACACTGTGTTCCTTGAGAAGGGAGACAAGCTCGAGGAGCGGAGCGATACCGGACTTGTCGTCAGCGCCCAGTATGGTATCTCCCTTGCTGGTGAAAATATCACCGCTGCGCTGTACTTCGATACCCTTGGCTGGCCCCACCGTGTCCATATGGCAGGCGAAAAAGAGAGGATCGTTCACATCTGCATCGCCCTTTAAGCGGATGACAAGATTACCGCAGTCGGAACCGGTAGCTGCAGCACTTTCATCCATAAGGATGGCGTCTGCTCCGAGCTTGCTGAAGTGATGCTGAAGATATTGTGCCACTTTACCTTCATTGCGGGAAAAGCTCTCAATAGAGCAGAGCTCTGTGAAGAAAGCGGCCAGTCGTTCTCTGTTAACCTGCATTGACTAAAGCTCCTTTTTCGATTGAACCAATAAAACAACAGCATGGCAGCTTATCCCTTCCTCTCTGCCGGTGTAGCCCATTTTTTCCGTGGTAGTTGCCTTAATATTGAGGTGCTCGCTGGAGGTCCGGCAGCATTCGCTCAGCAGTTTCTTCATGGCGGAAATGTGTGGTGCCAGTTTGGGTTTTTCGCAGATGATGGTAATGTCTGCGTTGCCGATGACGTATCCCTCCTCCTGCATCAGGGAGACGACTCGCTGCAGAAGAAGAAGAGAGGAGATATCTTTAAATTCTTCTGATGAGTCGGGGAAATGGCCGCCGATGTTAAACTTCTTCGCATTGCCTTTGAGGCTGCGGGCGGTATTGACGCAACCGACGAAGCGTCTCTGCTGGAGCGGGCCGGAATCCCGGTCCGACTGGTGCGGGGTTCCGAGAGCAACATCAAAATCACCCAACCGGAAGACCTTATCATTGCAGAGAAAATCATAATGACGCATTCCAGAAGCATTTGGAGAACAGGACATGGCTTCGACGCTCACCGCCTTGCAGAAAACAGAAAACTGGTGTTGGGCGGCGTGCATATCGAGCACCATCTCGGCCTTGCCGGACACTCCGACGCAGACGTCGTCACCCACGCACTGTGCGACGCTCTTTTAGGCGCTCTCGGCAAAGGAGACATCGGCGGCCATTTCCCCGACTCATCAGAAGAGTTTAAAGATATCTCCTCTCTTCTTCTTCTGCAGCGAGTCGTCTCCCTGATGCAGGAGGAGGGATACGTCATCGGCAACGCAGACATT
>JAZBNU010000359.1:0-2712 GCA_036350815.1 Desulfopila sp. | reverse complement strand
TGTATCTTATCTTTTTCTCTCACAGTGCCTGAGTTTAAAGTCTGCGAGTTTACACCTAAGCACCGATACGGCAGCGTAAATAAACCTCGAAATAACAGCGTTTGGCCATATTTGGCAAAATAACGGCGCTATTGGCATTTCGCAACCTCAACCTGATACAAGCGAAAACCATGCCAAACAGGAGTAGTTTGCGAAAATATTAAATATCTATCTGTATATACGAGGTTTAATAGGTATACAAAAGGGCTGTTTAAGTATAGAGATGTAACGCTTCTGGGTCTATATATCGCAACATTGGCGATATATCGCAATCAGGACTCGGGCCGGGTGATACCTAATTTCTTCATTTTCGAATAGAGGGTCGATTTATTCAGGCCAAGGATCTCAGCTGCACCATTTGTTCCAGCTACGCGCCAGCGTGTCTCCTCCAAAACTGTTAGGATTTCCCTTCGCATCATATCATCAAGGTTGCGGCTCGGAGCTTTTACTGGAGAAACTTTCTTGGGCAGTTGAACGACCAAGGTTTTTCCCGTCGATACAATCATGGAGCGTTCAATAATATTTTTGAGTTCTCTCACGTTGCCAGGCCATGAATATATTTTCAGGCTTTTCATGGTCTTTTGAGAAATTACTTCTATTTGCTTTCCCATTTTTCGGTTAAACCTCCTGACAAAAGCGCGTACGAGGAGAGAGATATCCTCAGCGCGCTCACGCAGTGGTGGAAGAATTATGGGGTATACATTCAATCGGTAGAAAAGATCCTCTCTGAATGTTCCGTCTCTAACTGCCTGCTCAAGATCCCGGTTGGTAGCGGCAATGATGCGGGTGTCAATTTTTTTGGAAATTGTCGACCCTAATCGTTCAAATTTTCCCTCCTCGAGGACCCGCAGTAGTTTGCTCTGCAAATCATAGGGAAGCTCTCCGATCTCATCGAGAAAGAGAGTCGACCTGTCGGCGAGTTCAAACCTACCGATCATCTTGGTCAAGGCACCCGTGTAAGCACCTTTCTCTCGGCCAAACAGTTCGCTTTCGATCAGGGAGGGTGGAAGCGAAGCGCAGTTGATCGTAATTAACGGCAGATCTTTGCGCAAACTTATACGGTGGATATAATGGACCAGCAAGTCCTTACCTGTTCCGGTTTCCCCCAGGAGCAGAATGGTAGAGTCTGTCTTAGCTACCTGCTCTGCTTTGGCAAGGACATTATGCATGGCAGAACTTCTCCCCAGAATCTCTGAATGATCAGATAGAATTTTAACTTTTTTCTGAAGATAAATATTCTCAAGTTCAAGACGTTTCTTGAGACCTTTTATTTCGCGCAGTTGTTTCGCAAGTTTCTCCTCCATTTGTTTGCGTGTGCTGATATCGATCAATACGCCCCTCAATAGATTCCGCCCGCCAATCGACCCTTGGTGTCCTTTTCCGCTAGCTGCTATCCATAGGATTTTCCCGTCAGGGAGTATAATCCTATACTCGCACGAAAAGTTCTCTTTTTTTTGTATTGCCTGCTGAATGATCTGTCTGACAGGCTGACGATCCTCAGGATGCATCACATTGTAAAAGCTTGCTTCATCGATTTTTTCATTCGGGGCAAAATGTAATAAATCACGGGTTTTCTCCGTAACCCAGACTGAACCAGTGTCAATCTCCATATTCCACAGACCTGCATTAGCGGCGTTTGTTGTCAAAATTAAGCGCTCCTTGCTTTCTCGTAACAACATTTCATTTTTCTTGCGGGATAGTGCGTTAGAAAATACTTGTGCAAGAAGCACGAGCCCATTAACAAGGTTTTTATTCCAGTCTCTCTCTTCGCGAATGGAGGCAAAAGTCAACGCCCCTAACAAGGGACCTTTTCCAACTGACAACGGAACATATACTCCGGACTTGGAACCAAAAAAGCTGAAACTCTCCCGGTCGCGAACCGCTTCTGCAGGAAGTTCAGTCATTTTCGATATAATGACTGTTTCACCATTCATCAGCTGGTGGAGAAGCCAGGGAAAATAATCTTTGGCCTTCATGGGTGAAGGAGGTGTAAGACTTTCAGCAGGTTGATAAGTATGTGTAAGCAGGAGCATATCCGCCCCTTCCTTATAGATTTGCCAGAGGGTGGAGCGGTCAAGATCAAGAAATTTGCAGATACGTTGCTGGGCATCTTCAATCTTGCTGTCAATCTGATCAGCGGGCAGAGAAATAAATAGTGTTGATATCTCAATAAGAAGCGAATTGAATCGTAACAGTGCATCTTGTTCTTCATACGGCTTGGTATCCGATTGCGTCATCTGCTCTCACCATCACCTTAAACTTCGAAAAATTACAACTATTTGTCCTAATTTATTAGGGGGTATATTACGCACCGACATTTACTAACAAGGCTATAAGTTGATAGACATCTTGCATTGGTTACGCAGCTAAAAAAAAGGATCTGCTGGAACATGTGTCTAAACAAAAACGGCCTCATTAGTATGAGATGATATATCGAACGTCATTTTCTTTAAAGAAGACGATGATTTTCTCTAGCATCTCTTGTAATGATCGCAAACTCGAAAGGACTTTTCTTTTCAAATCATCCGGACCAGTAACTATGCGCCTACCAATTCGATGGTTCTCTAAGTTGTTCCAGACCAATTCATCAGGATTGAGTTCCGAAGAATGGAACGTCAATATGAAAAGACGCAATTTACCCTTTGTGGACTATATAAAATCTCTGACCTTTAT
>JAZBNU010000358.1:0-6526 GCA_036350815.1 Desulfopila sp. | reverse complement strand
CTCTCCGATAGTATTGGAGGTGGAGTAAAAGGCATACTTCTGGTTGCCGATGGTAAAAATCTGAAACGTTCAATAGCGATTGCCTTGCAGTACAGTGAGTTCGGCCTGCCGATGCTGTTCAATATCAATATGATGGATGAGGCTGTGTCGCGTGGAATTGAAATCGATATCGAAAAGCTTTCTGAAATTCTTGGTGTTGAAGTTACCTGTACCATAGCCCCGGAAGGAATGGGTATACGCGACCTGCTCAGTCGCTGTGACCAGCTTCGTCCTCTCCGCGCTATTCCTTCCTATCCTGTCCGGCTTGAAAACTACCTGCAGAGTGTGACGGAAATCATCGGCCTAAGCCGTCTCTCAGCGCGTGGCATCGCTCTTTTGCTGCTGCATCAAGACAAAGGTGCAGCAGCCTACATCAGAGAAAAACATGGTGCTGCAGCTCTGCGGGAGTGTTTGCTGCAGGTGAAAACCTACTATGAAGATGAACCCAATCATGCCAGCCATCTTCTGGCTGAATTGTACAATACACTGGCCGGTAAAATTGCCGATGAAGTGCAGAGAGTCGAACCTCCATCCAAAAGTTCTCTGCTGGCGAAGATTGGGGACATGTGTATGGATTTCTCCACTGGGATTCCTATCGCCCTGCTGGTTTTGACGGCAATGTATTTTTTTGTCGGAGCATTCGGCGCCACATATCTGGTCGACACCTTGAACTCTCAAGTTTTTGAAGGTGTTCTTTTTCCTTTTGTCACCCAGTTTACCGACAAACTTGAAAGCCCATTTCTTCGCGACATGATCATGGATCCTGACTTCGGTATTCTACCCACCGGAGTCTTTTTGGCTCTTGGGCTTGTTTTACCTGTTATCTTCTGTTTTTATGTTGCCTTTGGGATACTGGAGGACTCAGGTTATCTGCCAAGAATTTCCATACTGCTCGACAAGGTCTTTCAGAAAATGGGATTGAACGGCAAAGGGGTTATACCCTTGGTGATGGGTTTTTCCTGTGTTACCATGGCATTGTTAACCACGAGGGTACTCAATACAGAGAAGGAAAAAAATATCGTTTCGTTTCTCCTCTATCTTTGCATGCCCTGTGCCCCTTTGATAGCGGTCATGTTGATCATTCTCGAAAAAATGCCTGCTTCGGCTTCCATTACCGTTTTTGGGATCATCGCTTTGCAGGTTGTTGTGGCCGGATACCTCGCCAACAAGATTCTTCCTGGGGGCAGATCGCCGCTGTTTCTTGAAATCCCCCCTATGAGGGTGCCAAAGCTGATCGCAGTTCTGAAAATGGCTGTGGCTAAGACATATTTTTTTATGCTCGAGGCTCTCCCGGTATTTGTTCTGGCTTCTCTGGGTGTTTTTCTTTTTGAGCGGGTTGGAGGGCTTGCCCTGCTGGAGAATTTGCTTGGACCTGTGATTCATTATCTCATGGGGTTACCGGAAAAAAGTGTCCAGGTCTTTATAAAAACGATGATCCGGAGAGAAAGCGGGGCCACTGAACTTGAACATTTACGCCATGTCTATACCAATTTACAGCTTGTGGTGAACCTTCTCGTCATGACCTTTGTCGCCCCGTGCATCAACTCCTTTATTGTGCTTTTTAAAGAGCGGGGTATACGGGCGGGACTGGCAATTAATATTACAGTGTTTCTTTATGCCATTCTCGCAGGAGCGCTGGTCAACCATGTCTGTCTTTTTTTTGGGGTGAGTTTCACCTAAGGAGAAATGTGCCATGCTTAATGAGCGATTAGAAGAAATTCTGGAAGCGGTCTGGGTGGCCCGGGAAAAGAAAAAATCTTCGATCACAGCTGTTCAGGATAACTGTACCATTAGGTTTGGTGACAAAGAGCTCGATCAACTCTGCCGTGGCAAGCTTTTGACGCAAGGCAACGGTGACATCTACTTTACCCATGAGGGAGAAAAACTGGGTGAGGCTATTATTCGCCGGCATCGTCTGGCCGAGGTTCTGGTCACTTCCATACTCAAGGTAAAAAAGAGCGCAATGGATGAGATTGCCTGTGAGGTTGAACATTCACTGCAGGAGAAGGTGGAGGAGTCCATCTGTATACTGTTGGGGCATCCGGAGGTCTGTCCAGACGGCAAGCCCATTCCACCGGGGAAATGTTGTATCAATCATTCCAGGGAAGTTGTCAGTACAGTGACCAGTCTGATTGAACTTGTACCAGGAGAGCAGGGGCGAATCACCTATATCAGGCCCGGCAGTCACTCCAATCTGCACCAGCTCATCTCCTTTGGACTTAATCCAGGGGTAACGGTAACGGTTCATCGAACCTCCCCGGCATTCTGCATTAAATATGAAAATACCGAGCTGGCTCTTGATCCTGAGATTGCAAAAAATATTTTTGTTTGGAAAACCAGTTGTGTCATCTGACCCCGCTATGAGATAACACACAGATCTACCGCCTTGGGGTGCGATTGGTCGGACCAATTTTGTTTTTCGTTGGTTCAGAACCCTGTGATGACGGTGGTCTTGAGGATAGCTGTCTATAGGGTTGAATGAATGTCAAAAAAAGTGGTTAATAAATATTGACAAATGGTGGTCTTGTCGGTTAATGTCTATACCAATTCGTCTAAGTCCTATTGCGGCAGGCGAGATTTGGTGCAGTTATCTCTTGGTTGGACCTTTGTGGCCGTGTTCCATTTCTCGGTTTTCCTTCGCTGGATGTGGTGACGAATGAAAAAACATCATGCAGAAATGCGTCTCTGTCTGCCTGATGATTACATAGAAGAAACCAACTTTGCCGACCTCTCCTCCTCCGGCACAACCTGTGCCCCCTGTCTCTCCCTGGGGCACAGGTTTTTTTTATATGGTTAGCAGGTCTGGTATCTTTCCAGCCACTGCATACCTTTTTGGGTTATAAGGGAGTGTTGTCCTTCAAAATCACTTTCTATAACGCCCATATCGTTAAGGCATTTAATCATTTGCCTTGTTTCTCCAAGGCTGATGTTGAGTTTTGCGGCAATGGCCTCAGACCCGACGACATCAGGATATGGCCTGCGGGCGTTTTCTGCCAGAATTGCCAGAAACTGCAGACGACCGGTAAAAAACGACATTATCTTTCTCCAAATCTCTTGAATCATAATATATACGTCATTTCCCGATAGAGCTGGATATGACGTGTTTTCATCATTGCTTGTTAAAAACCGCAATCAGAGAGGAGATGAAGTCCGTCTCAACTCTGCTGAGATAATTGTCCCATTCCAGCCCAAAACGATAGAACGCCATAGACGCTATTTTCTTTGATACGATGGCATTGCGGTAAGTCTGCAACTCGGTGGAGTTGAGGATTGCGACAATATTCTCTTTTCCAAGTTTGTGTATCAGTGTGGGAGGAATGTAGCTTTCCAGCACTGCCCAGACAAGAGGCGCGTCCGCGAGAATTTCATCGAGGCGGTTGTTGAGGGTATCCTGTAGAGCGAATATCTGTTCGCTTGTCTTTTCTGAAAGGTCAAAAAGAGGGATTTCAGAATTTCCGTCATGCAGACGAAGCAGGATATCGGTCTCAAGGCAGGAATACTTTTCAACCAGAACAATTATGTCACGAATCAGGGCCCAGCGTGTAGTGGTATCGTTGAGAAGGGATTCTTCGTAATCATCCTGAAGGAGAAAAGCGGTAAGCACTTCAGCTATCGAACTGGAGAAAACCCCCCCCTTGTTGGCAGTGGAATCTTTGATCTGCTTGATGGGGGTGTGATTTGCAATGTATCGTCTTGAGGCATCATCAAAAAAGACATTGGCGCCCTCGACAATAAATCTGAGTTCCTGGAAGACCTCGACGAAATCTTTAACATTGACACTGTTGATGGTATCTTTGAAACCGCCGCAGGGAATGAAAGCCGTAATGTCGGCCTGCTGGATAAAGCGGCGATTGTTTCTGCTGGAGAGGAAGTTACGATGAAACATGCTGCCGTCTTCGACGAATGAACCGTCCGGCAGGGTGATATTTTTGTCGCTGAGGCGCACTTTGAATCCGCGAGGGCCAAGCTTGGAATCGTCGTAGGCGAGAGAATTCAGACGAGGAGCGGAGTTGCGTTGAAACGCAATTTTCATCAACTCTTTTTTGTCCAGTCCGTCTGGATCGAAGAGGACGGAGCCGCCATCGAGGATGAGACAGATTTTTCCTTTATAGCATTGGATTTCATTTGAGCCCAGATCACCGTCGGGGCCTCCCGTCATCATCAGGTTGAGTTTTTCTTCCTTGGCCTTATAGTGCGCAATAAGAGTTCTGAAAGAGCTCATGATGCAGCTGGTGGTCATGCCGCTGGTCTGAATTTTCCCTCCAATTCTTTTATAAATTTGTTCGGTACTGTTCGTCAGCAGTGCCGACTCACCATTGATCTGCAATTCGACGCCTTCTGCGCCTCGGTCGAACAGGCCGAAAACTTCGCCGGATTGAAGCAGTCCATAGGTATCATGAGGTATTCCAGTGCTTTTCCCAGTTGTAATGGTGCGCCAGTAGGGATATCCCCGTTCGCGGGCACGAATGGCGATTCTATCCATTAATGGAGCTGTACCTTCATCCGGACCGAAAAAGATCATTTCCTGCTTGCCGTGATAATCGACTATGGAAGTATCAAGCAGCATCAGATCCATTATCCCTTCGGTATAGTCATAAAGGGATTCTATCGCATAACCGGCATACAGAGGATAAGGTACAACTACACCTTTGGAACCGCTCTCGCAGATATCTTTGTGCTTGAGGCGCTGCGCTTTTGGGCCTAAGGCATAGTTAAGAAGAACTGCATTGTCGAGTTCTGTGTCATAGTTGGACTGAGATACTCGAATGAGACGGAGGCCGCCGCGCGAAATATCATCAGCACGCAGGTGGGTGCCGTTGGAGTAGTGCCCGTTTACGTAAAAAATGCCGTAGACAAACTGGTTGAAGACCAGCGGGTCAAGGATATCGTTGTCAAAGCGAAAGGCGTAGGACCGTTTCTCGGGTTTGTAGAAGTTGGTTTTTAAGGTGCAGCTGACAATCTTAAACATGAACTTGAAAATATCATAGCCAAGGCTGAAATCCATGAATCGGTTGGAAATGATCTTGTCATATTCGAGCCATGCCGTCTGCAGGTCTTCTTTGCTCAACCGTTTTGCAAGACCTGGTTTGAACCTTTTTTCAAACAGCGTATAGAGATATTTGATGAGGTCAAGATTTTTCTTCGCCGTATCTACTATCAGAGAGGCTCCGTATATGGCCTTATTGGATCCCTGGATACGCTTGGCAAAAGCATCCTTATGGTCTTTGCCGGTGAGACTGTTGAGGATATCGCGGTCGGTAAGGTTTTCGCTTTCTTTAAAAATAAAAAGATGGGTGAAATCCATGGCATTGCCGGCAAAGAGCATTTCATGAAAGCTCAGTTTGCCCTGGACATAGTAGCTGTTGATTGAATTGATGGAGAAGGATAGAAATGCGATCAGATCCTGTGTGACGGCAGCTTCCTGTTTACGGGATAATTCGCCCTGGACATAGAGGGTGCATACGGATGAGGGTACAGGTCCTTTGGCAAGATAGGGTTCCCAGTAGGCCCGCAGCAAAACCAGACCGTGGTCAGCAAGCAGTTTTCGCAGGACCGGAAGCTGGGGAGCAGCGAAATCTGAGTTGAACATCAATCTCGTCTCACCGGTTTCAGGCAGGTTGAAGACCTGGATCAAAGGAATAACGGATTTTTCGTGTGCGGCCAGAAATTTTTGGTAGCGCTTTCGGGTTGGGCTGGGAGTGACTGCATAGTCTCCGGCAATATCAAAGAGAAAGCGGGATTGGACGAAGTCTTCGGCCGGAAAATCTTTAATGGTCTCTGGACGAATGATGTAGGTATAATAATTGCTGGATTGGCTGTAATAGTACTCTCGCCGGTGTCCGGAGATTTGATCCTCGAGCATCGTTTCCATGCTGTCACGGGTCTCGGCAGTGGCTATGCGAACCCGCTGCATGTTATTGGCCTGTTCGAGGTCAAAGTCGACATGAGCTACTCTGCCATATAAAACGACTTTGCCGTCGACAAGTTTGATGCTTGAGGCGATGGAGCTGAGCAGGTGGCCCAGAGATTCTTTTCTGATATTTTCAAAAAAATAGTTTGGCAGGCCAAGATCCTGCAATAGGATTCCTGCTGCGAGATTGATGCAGCCGGCAGTTATCAACCCCTCTGCGGAGAGGTCGATAACTGCTTCGTACAGCACTTTAGGATCAAGGCCTACACTTTGTGCTTTCTCAATAATGTAGCTGCCGGTTGACGGGGAAGAACCTATCTGGATTTCCATAATTTCACCTTGCTGCTCCTGAAAAATTGTACGTGCTGTATAGAGAAATAGACATAAATTCAGCGCATGGAGAACTCCGCGCCCATGTTGAGTCCGAGCTCGAATGCCGAGGTGTTCATTTCAAGAAAATCGCGGGGTACGCGATCCTTGATGGCCGCCAGCAGTGAGGCGGGCTTGAGCAGGCCGGTGAGGCCCACCAGAGCGCCCAGGACGCAGATGTTGAAGACGATAGGCTTGCCGACCTGG
>JAZBNU010000357.1:0-4823 GCA_036350815.1 Desulfopila sp. | reverse complement strand
TATGCCCCTGCTAATTATTATGGATAAATTTCTGCAGGCATGTTCGAGGAAGGTGTTTGGAACCTGGTCGCCAAGTATCCGGCCAGCTTGGGTGAAGGGGAGACACAACAAGCCACCGCTCAAGTCACTTTCAAGGTTATCAAACCACTGCTCGGTGCTCCCCCGGTTCCACCCAATAAACCGCTCGCCATAAAACCGCCGCTCGCCTCGCAGAAGATGGCAACGGCCCCGTTAGCTCAACAAAACCTCAAACCGCAGACGACCAATCTCCCCGTGACCGCCCAGCATGGTGCCCTCAAGACGGCGCCGTCCATCATTGGGCCGGCAGATAATCAACGTTTCAACAAAACGGGCACCATTCCCATCAACGCCAAGGTGAGCGCTGCCGATGTTTCCTTGATCTGGGAGATCGAATACCAGGCGTTCGGGGCAACCTCTTTTTTGCGGCAAAAGCCGTCACTGGCCGGTGGACCGGCAACAGGCGCCGGTATGGTCAAAACGGCACGACTCACGTTTTCGGCACCGGGCACGTATCGTTTCCGGGTCAAGGAAGACGATGCGAAGGCCCTGTGGAGCGGCTGGCGCACGGGGATTGTCGGTTCGCCGCCTCCCGTCGCTCCGGCTGCCAAGACGATGCATCTCAGAAAAGCCGAGCCGGTAACCGATGCAGTCAAGAGCTTGCCGCAGGAGCAACCGACCAAGCCATTGCCGCAGACGAGAGAAAAGAAGATTCAACCGTTCATCATGAAACCACCGACAGCGCCGATTACGGCACCACGGCAATAACAAATTTTTGAACCTTTTTCCGCCCTGGTGACACATACCGGTAGAGCACGCGAATCGGTTTTAGGGTAGCAGAAGCACATAACTTCTTATCATCACAGGAGAGGGTAAAATGATTACGTCAAAACAAGTAGTGAGCTCGTTAGTCATCGCACTTATGATGTTTGCTGGTTCGGCAATGGCGCAGGACGGTATTGGTGCGGCAAAAAAACAAGTAGCGCCGGTTAAGCCGGACATCCAAAAGAACGTGGTCGTTCTCCCCGATCTGAAAATCAGTCGTGTTGATTTTACGCCCAATAATGTTTTCAGAGCGACCGTACAAGTCGCGAATATCGGCTTGGCCCCATCGACTCCCTGTCTTCTGATGGTGGAAGTGGGCTGCTCTTCCCCCAAAAAATTAATATTCAATATTCCTGCATTGAAACAGACTATCCCTGGTGCTTTTCCCGATCCTGCTTCACAGGAAACAATCGTGATCAATAGCCCCATTGCCTTTAATGTTTCTAACATCAAACTGACGGTTGACTCTCAAAATGCGGTAAAGGAGAAAAACGAAACCAATAACACGTGGTCGAAGAATAATTGTGTGAAATAGTGTCCCAAAGGGGAGTTGCAAAGGCGAAAAGCACGCTTAATCCGGATGAGCCTCGAAAATGATTACACGCCGTTTATCTGGAATGTGGGGGATTATCTCGTTCACTGTTATGACGATAGTGATCGTGGGTTTCCTGGTGCTGCTGGATCTGCCGCCGGTTATCATGTGGTGCGGCAGTCTGCTTGCGGGCGCCATGTTACTGCTCCAGATTCTTTCGGTCATAAGGGGCACAGCCCAACGTTCCCAGAGTTTTTCAGCATTTGAACACAATACCCTGGGGCAACCGGTAACAGAGGACTTTCTCCCACCGATTCAGTATGCCTTGGATCTGTCTAGCGATGAGTCGGTTGTGGCCTTGCATGCCCCTGTGCTGCGGGTCATGAGCGGTTTCGGCAGTCTGTTCAGAGGCGGCACCTGGAGCTTTTTGGGTAAAGGGAAAACGACGGATGCAGAAAACGGGCTGGTGCTCACGCAAAAAAGGCTGCTTTTCCTCATGGTAGGCCCGGAGACACTGAGAAGGTATTGTTCCTCCCCCAAGGCTACGAAGCTCCTGAATGCGCTCCCCGGTGATGCCTTTGCCAAGCGGCTCATGCTTTGGCAGGTAGGGGCAAACGAAGTGCACGATGCATTGGCGGGTCTGGTCGCCGAACAGGGCCTGGAGCAGTTGCTGCAGACGCATTTCTGTTTTTCCATTCCGCTGAGCGAAATTCGTTCTGTGAGCTATTCGCTTGAGAGGCACACCGTACAATTGCAACTGGCGGAGTTGAGCCTGCAATATTGCTTGAAAAGCACGGAGGAGCTGAGCAATCTGGTAAAAGAACTGAGAGATCTTGGCGTGAAAATCGGGTAAGTCAGGAATGGGTGCTCCGGCCGACACAATAGTGTGCTTTTATATATGAAAATCGGCGGGACTGGTTTTAAGCTGTCCCCCGCTAACTTTCATTAACCGGATCTTCGGACCACGGTGCCGATTTTCATCGTTCGTTGTGACGTCCCGTCATGGGTGTTTATTACCCAATTGGTGACTACTACCCCCCGGCAAAGAACGTGTAGTGATGTCGAATAGATCAACTTCTTGAAAGCGGTTGCTGAGCATTTATTACCTTCACTCGGAGACAGACACCATGAACCCAAAACGGCATCACTGGCCATGCAACGTGCTGGCACTCTTTTTCGTAGGTCTGCTGCTGATCAACCTCACTGGCTGTAACGGAGGAGACGGCGATAGTGCCGGAAAGGTCCTGCACAGCTGTGAGCTGTTTTCCATCGATGAAATAGAGACGATCATCGGCGCGCCAGTAGATACGCCCCCAAGAGAAACCCACAAGGTTGATGAAGAGGGGAACTTCTGGATGAGTATGTGCAATTACTACGCACCTGGTCCGGGTGTATCGGTTGGTTTTATGATACAGCCCTTAACGGCAAAAGCCTCTCCGGAGGAGGCGCTCAATTCCTATATCAGTAGTTTGCAAAGCAGCGTCCCAGACTACCAGATGACTCCCGTGCCTGATATCGGTCAAAAAGCAATTTGGAGTGCGGATTCGGGACAGCTGACAATCTTCACTGACAGTCACATGGTGCTTGTCAGCACTATGGAAAAAGGCGCCGCAGAAGAGAAAACGCTGGCTCTTGCCAGGGAAATCGGTCTTTTGACTCTCGAAAAGCTGCGCTAGCGCTCCGCTCCAACTTCCTCCTGGTACGGAACTTCTGGATCTCTGGTGTAAATTGGCGGATTGATCAGATGCTTGACGGCATGGAGCACTTCTCATTGTTCGGCACATCACAATCTTGAGTGAGGAGAGAAATCCCTCTGGCAAGCTTCAATTGCAAAAAAAATTCCCCTGTTAAAGAAGAAACACTTTAACAGGGGAATTACTCTATCTCCTAGGATCAACCAGGAATCATTTTTTATACGAGGTATTGTCGCTCAACCCTTCTCTTTGTTTTGGATCAAGATAGCCGTTTTTGATTGCTGAGTCGGTCCACTCTTTGAATAGAGTGTTACGGAATTCGATCTTGGCCTTGATTTCTTTTTCCAGGTCAACACCAGCAAGTTTCTGTGCCTTTTCTTTTGTTGAAAAATCAGGAACTTCGTAACCAATTACTCCATATTTAGCCAGAGTTCCTGCAAGCTTGATTCGTGCTTGTGACCCCTTATCGATAGCGATTCCAAGAACCCTCAATGTCTCTTCCGGAGCATGGATATAGCCGCCATGACTGGCTATCGCATAATCCCAGAACCACTGGCCTGATCGGAGGAGTTGCAGCACTTCTGCCATTTCAGCCTCGGTCGCACCTACTTCCCATGCCTTGCCTGCTTCCAGATGAGCGGTGGCAAGCGTGGTCATAGCTATCTGATTCAACTGCTCTTTACGATTGTACTTTATTTCAAGTATCGCTTTGAGTTCTTCTTCGGTTTGCTTGTGACACCCCAGGCAACTTTGCTTGATGTGGGTAATGGGATTACTCACCGCATGATCAGCTACGCCATCCTCTGTCTCGGGCATATGACAGTCAGAACACGACACCCCCCGACTGTAATGAAGGCCGGTGGTATAGAGTTCATAATCAGGATGCTGGGCTTTGATCATCGGGGCTTTACTGATACCATGTGTCCAGTCAGCAAATCCAATGCCATCATAATAGGCCTCTGCCTCTTCAGCGAGAAACCCCTGATCCCATGGGAGAGTCACTACCACGGCAGTCTGCTCTTTTCCCTCTTTATCCTTATATTTGGTTGGTTTGAAATAGTATTCAACATGACACGGTGCACAAGATAGTGTTCGTATCTCTGTATTATCGATATCGCCGTAATCCCTTGGACTCGCATCCAGAGCACGCTGTAGATAATCGCGAGTTACGGTCAACTCATAAGTTTCGCTGTCGTGACAATCTGCGCAGCCTATGGCATTCACGACCTGATCTCCTAGGCGAGCCCATTTACCAGTGAAGTATTCTTTTTCCCCTTCTTCATCAATAACCCGCTGGACGTCAGGTGATTTACACGTCCAACACGCTGTTGGCATGGGGCCGTCGTTGGGCCCGGTCGGTGCACCAGTGCGTAGAGAATTAGCATTACTCAGCACTCCATACATGTGGCCGCGGGCCTTATTATAGTCTTTGGCGAAACCGTAGCCCGCCCAGAGTATGGCCATCTGTGGGTTCTTTTTGAGCATATCTACAATTTCATCGCTTTCGCCGGTACGCCTCCAGTTTTCGTAGAATTCTGGAAACTCCTCTTTCCACTCTTCACTTTTAGCCACCACAGATGATTTTTTTGCATCGCCATGACTGCCAGCAATAGCAAGGGAAAAAAGCCCTGCTCCTGCAAAAGCGATCAATGTACCACTGACAAAAAGCGTAAATTTTTTCACGGTCACCTCCACACCTTAGAGTTGTATCCGCCCGGATCATAAAAAGCTTAAGCGTCTTCCACTCTGGATGT
>JAZBNU010000356.1:0-2872 GCA_036350815.1 Desulfopila sp. | reverse complement strand
GAGGTTGCAGAAAAAGCGAAGGTACAAGGAAATTACAGCCTCAAACCCACCTCCTTTGGGTTGTTACTGGACAAGGAAGTTGCTTATCGTCATATAAGAGAGATTGTTGCCAAGGCAGCAGAGTACAATAATTTTGTCCGTATTGATATGGAGGATTCGCCCTGTACGGATCTTGAGATCGAACTCTTTCGCAGACTGAAAAAGGAATTTCCTGCCAATGTGGGGCTGGTTTTGCAATGCTATCTCAAGAGAACCCATCAGGATATCAAAAATCTCAGTGATTTGAATACTGAGGAAAATCCCCTGAATTTCAGACTCTGCAAAGGAATTTATGTTGAACCAGCTTCAATTGCGTATAAAAGGTATGAAGAGGTCAATCAACACTTCCTCGAAGACATCGAATTGATGTTTCAAGAAAAGATGTATCCCGCCATTGCCACCCATGATAAACCTATTATCGAGGGAGCTCTTCAACTTATTGAAAAATACAAAGCGCGTAAAGATCAATACGAATTTCAGATGCTCTATGGTGTTACCCCGGCTTTACGCAAATCAATCATAGATCAAGGACATAAAATGCGTGTTTATGTCCCGTTTGGGAAACAATGGTTCGGTTATTCCACTCGGAGACTGAAAGAGAATCCACAGATGGCAAGCGTCATTATTAAGGCCATATTCTATAAGGGATAGAAGAACTGCATACAGGATGAAACAATAGTTGCGTTGCGTTCCAGCGAGCAAGACGTGTTCAAAAAGGGAGGAATTCGATGTTTTCCATATTGAGAATAAATACCGCAACCAGAACAACAAAAAAAGAAGAACATTCGTCTAAGGAATATCTCCTTGGCGGAAGAAGTTTGTCGTCCCGTCTGGTCGGCCGTGAAGTTCCTCCGGATTGTGACCCATTGGGAAAAAAGAACGCTCTCTTTTTCTGTAATGGTGCCTTGAGCGGCACTGCGGTATCAAGCTCAGACCGTATAAGCATAGGAGGAAAAAGTCCTCTTACTGGTGGCATAAAAGAGAGCAATGCCGGAGGGATTGTCGGAACGGTTATGGCTCGACAAGGTTTGCGGTGTATTGCCCTTGAGGATGCCCCTCCTCGTGATGCTGCGTGGCAGATCATCGTGATAGGCAAGGAAGGGGTAGAGTTCATCGACGGTGAGTTTCTCGCCGGTAAAGGTGTGTATGAAAAGTCGGATCTGCTTAGTGAGAAATTCGGCAAAAAAGCAGGTTGCATTACAATAGGGCCTGCTGCAGAAAAACATTTGTTTACTGCTGGAATTGCCTGTTCTGACCCCCATGGTGTCTGTTCCAGATATGCCGGCAGAGGCGGATTAGGGGCTGTGATGGCTTCGAAAAAAGTTGCCGCCATTGTCATTAAAAATGATGGTACAGTTAAACCTGAATTTGCCGATCAGGAATTATTTAAGGCTGGTTCCAGAAAAATTATAAAATTGCTGCATGAAAATCCCATATCGTCGAAGTTTACCAAGTATGGAACCGCTGCAATGGTGGATATCTGCCAGGCCCTGAAAGTGTTGCCAACAAGAAACTTTACCCAGGGCACCATGGAAGGTGCTGAAAAAATCAATGCCCAGTCCATGTATGACATTATCAAGGAAAGAGGCGGCGAGGGGCTCACCCAGCATGCCTGCATGCATCCTTGCGCTATTCAGTGCTCCAATGTCTATCCGGACAAAGAGGGGAAAATCCTCTGTTCTCCGGTGGAGTACGAAACTATGGCTCTTATGGGATCCAATCTTTGCCTTAAAAATCTCGATACCATTGCAACCATGAACCGGATTGCCAATGATGCCGGCGTTGACACTCTTGATTGCGGTGCTGCAATAGGAGTAGCAATGGAGGCCGGTCTTGCTGAATTCGGCGATAATGATGCAGCCATAAGGATGATGGAAGAGATTCGAAATTTAACTCCGCTTGGCCGTATTCTGGCCTCGGGTTGTAAGATCGCCGCCCAGGTTCTTGGAGTTCGTCATGCCCCGCATGTTCTCGGTCAGGCGATTCCTGCCTATGAGCCGCGAGGCACTAAAGGTATGGCCATGACATATCTCTCTTCGCCCATGGGAGCAGATCATACCTTCGGTTTTACTTTGCGCGATGAGGATGATCCCACCACAAAAGCAGGAAAGGTTGCATTGTCCAAAAAATTTCAGGTAATCGGTTCACGGATGGATGCCATGGGAATGTGTAATTTTGTCCGTTATTCCGTGCGGAATGATATGACTCCTCTGCTTGACCTAATTAAAGCACGATTTGATGTTGATATAAGTGCTGTCGAGTTCGATGATATCGTGAAAGAAACCTTGAAAATAGAGCATCAGTTCAATAGCGATGCCGGAATACCTCCTCAAGCGCATCGTTTCGCTGAAACATTTTATGAGGAAGTACAGCCTGAAACAGGAGAAAAAATCGATATAACTGATGAAGAAACCGCTCAGGCGATGGAATGGTAAAAATCACCTTCAAGCTAAGCGACCGAGGAACGGTTGAACTGGATATTCCTCATGCGCTTGAGCTGAAAGCTTTGATAGATCAATATTCTGTAACCGCCAAGACAGATCTTGGCGGTTACATCGCCGTACGTAACGGCAAAGTCATTTCCGCAGAGACCCTTGTGGAAGACAATGACGAAATAGATATCTTTCCCGCCATCTCAGGTGGTTGACTGCGTTCTGTTCATCCCTTTTTCAACGAATGGCCAGTAGTTCCTGCTAATTGGGGCCGTGGAAATGATTGTAAATGGCAGAAGCCAGCTCATTGCCGATGCCGGGGACGGAACGGATCTCTTCAAGGGGGGCCTCCTTGAGCTTTTTGAGACTGCCCATGGTCTTGAGCAGTTGTCTTTTGCGGG